>CAYNDN010000092.1:5777-11654 GCA_964395075.1 uncultured Lentimicrobiaceae bacterium
GTTGATGATTAAATAATTAGGGCATTTTTAATTAATAATCCCGGTTATACTGCATAGCTGGGATTTTTTTTGTCGAAATCCAAAATATTGGGCATTGCTGTATTTTGATTTCCATATTTAAACCCTTTCTAAATTACACAATATCAACTAATAACATAAGTAGTTTTGTGCATATTTATGTTTATTTGTAAAATAATCTTCATTACTAAACTAAATCTATTTACTATGAAACGTTACTTGTTTTTACTCATTTTTAGTGTTTTTACTTTGCAAATCTTTGCTTCAGACCTGGTGCTGATCCCCACCAAAACGTTTGATGAAAGTAAAGCCCATTTCAAAAACCCTGCGCTTACAGTGAATTTCTACCGGGATGAGTTTATCATCGCAACATTAAACGGGAAATTTAAATCAGACTACCTATTGTTGGATAAAAATCCCTGGGAAGGAAATTTCACCTACTATTTGGTTTATATTGACGAAACCGTTGACAGGAAAAACTACTACAACCGTATCAATGATATTGCCGATGTGCTGCTTGATGAAGAAAATTACTTAGTGTTGCGCATCGATGAAACCCTTCACGGCCAGTTGCCCCCGGCCAAAAATGACGGTACAGTACGCATTTCAAATAACCAGGTGGCACTGCCGGTGCAAATGTTTTTCAACACCTCCGGCAGGTTCGATCCCGATCCGTTTATTGTGGATCTGCTGGAAGAAGTAACCGGAGAAAACATTACGGCTACCGTTCAGCACCTTGAAGACTACGGAACACGCAACTGTTACGAGCCTGAAAGCGTGGAAGCCCAGAACTGGATCAGGGCGCAGTTTGAGAGCTGGGGGCTTGATGTCCGATTGCAGGATTTTCCCATGCCGGGCGGTGAAGCCAGCGATAATGTAATTGCTACGCTTGTTGGCACAAAATATCCCGATGAGTTTATTGTAATTGGCGGGCACTTTGATTCCATTACTTATTCAGGGCCGGAACCCGGTGCCGACGACAATGCTTCCGGAACCGCCGGCGTGATGGAAGTGGCACGCATATTAAGCCAGTACGAATTTGACCGCACCATAATTTTCTGCGCATTCTCCGGAGAGGAATACGGTCTTTACGGCTCAGAGGCATATGCCGATAGCTGTGCTGCTGCCGGGATGAACATCCATGGCTATCTTAACATGGATATGATCGGTTACCTGGAGCCGGGCAGTTACATTCATACCGACCTAATTTATCCCGCTTCAGCACAGGAACTGGCTGATTTTTATACCGGGGTTTGCGAAACTTACCTGCCTGATTTTGTTGTAGAAGTGGGTACACTCATCGGTGGCGACAGCGACCATACTTCCTTTAATAACGCAGGATATATGGGTCTTTTCCCCTTCGAAGACGGCTCCGACTACAGCCCCTACATTCACACTTCCAACGACCTTGTTGGTCCGAGCTACAACAACGAAGATCAAGCTGTGGAATTTACAAAAGCTATTTTGGCCACCGCAGTTTCAATGGCCAATCGTATCACCCCGCCGCAAAACCTCGTGGCCATTCCCGGCGACAGTGAGGTTCAGTTGCAGTGGGGACAGGTTTACGACATCGACAATTACAATGTTTATCGCGATGGCAACCTGATTGCCAGCCCTACTGATGCTGAATATGTGGATACTGATGTTACAAATGGAACGCAATACGAATACTATGTAACCTGCATCTATACCCAAGGTGGCGAAGAGTCTGATCCTTCAAATATAGTTTATGCAACACCAATGCCTCCCATGAGTTTGCCTATTTCGCTGGACTTTGAAAATGGTGCTCCTTACTGGGATTTCGAAGATACCTGGGGTGTGTCTTCACAGGCATCACATTCACCGTCGCACTCCATCAGCGAAAGCCCGAACGGGGAGTACGGTGATAATCAGGAAATCTATGCAACACTTTCAGCATTCAGCCTCGAAGGCTATACAGAAGCTTCTGTATCTTTCTGGACAAAATATAACCTGGAGTCCAACTACGATTATATGTGGTTTGAGGTTTCGACCAACGGATCAAGCTGGACTGAACTGGATGAATTTAATGGCAACCAGAATTCCTGGACAGAAAAAACATATTCTTTGAATAGCTACCTTGGCGAACCTTATGTAGTGTTCCGTTTTCATTTTTATAGTGATGTTTACATTTCAGAAGATGGCATGTACATCGATGATTTTGAAATAAATGCAGAGGGTGGAATGATGACCCAGGGCATTCAGATAACTGAAGGCTGGTCAGGTATTTCCAGCTACATTGTGCCTGAATCGGATGCTATCGAAGATGTGTTGTCAGCGATTGAAGATGATATTGTGATTGTTCAGAATATGAGCCAGGTTTGGTGGCCCTCAGTTGGCGTAAATACCATTGGAACATGGAATGGCCAGTCGGGATATAAAATTAAACTCTCAGCAGATGCTACTTTACAGGTGGCCGGGTATGCTGAAGTTGATAAGACCATAGAACTCGATGCCGGTTGGAATCTTATTCCTGTTTTGTCTGATAATCCGGTAAGCTGCACTGCGTTGTTCGGTCCTGTGATGGATGATGTGGTGATTGTGAAGGAAGTTGCAGGATCAGCAGTGTTCTGGCCTGGTGAAAATATCCAGACCCTCACTTCGCTGATGCCATCAAAAGCCTATTTGGTAAAAGTTGAAAATCCTGTAACAATTTCTTTTGATGGAGTGGAGGCTGCCCAACCGCAAAAACCTGAAACCAAAATTCGCGAGGGTTGGGATTTGTTACCACCAACCGGAAATTCGCATGTTATTTCAATCCCTGCCGGATTGCTTCAAATTTTCGACATTGGCGATCAGATCGGGGTATTCGACAATAATGATGAATGTGCCGGATATGTTGAGATTGAGAATTTTGACGATAACCTGGCCATGGTGGTTTGCGGCGACGATAGCATTACTCCTGAGTCTGACGGTATGTCGCTAAATGAAGCATTTCAGTTCAGAATGTACCGCTCATCCACCAACCTCGAATACATGCTGGTAGAAGGTTATGATGCTTCGATGCCTGATCCGTTGGGAAATTATGCAAATGAGGGGTTGTCGAAGCTTGAAACGCTTCAGTTTGACAATACGGGAATTCCGGAGCGCGAAAATAACGTTGTGATCTTTCCGAATCCTGCTACCAATACGATTACAATCTTCGGGCTTGATGGAGCAGCCGTTCAAGTTGGTATTTTTAATACCAAAGGCCAGTTGATGAAATCATTGAGCAACTACGAGGGTTCTGCTATCGACCTGTCCGGTTTATCCGATGGGATTTATTTCATTCAACTGAGTAATGAAGAGATTAGCTTTACGAAAAAGCTGGTGAAAAAATAAGTAATATTTGAGAATGATATTATTAAATCGTAATCCCCATTTTTTTCATCAGGAAAGTGGCATTCAGGTTTTGCGAAATACCATCTTTTAGCAGATAATCAAAAATCAGTTCGTCATTTTTTATTTCAACCTCAAAGCGTTTATTGGTAATATTTTCAGGATGGTGTTTGATCAGTTCACCCAGGCTCAGATCGTGGGTGGCAATCAATCCTGAGGCATCAAACCGGATGAGTTGTTTTAACAGGGCCTTCGAGCCTTCCTGTTTATCTTTCGAATTGGTTCCTTTTAAAATCTCATCAAGGATGATGAAAAGTTTTTCACCGGATTCCAACCCGTCGATGATGGCTTTTAATCGTTTGAGTTCAGCAAAGAAATAGGATTCATTTTCCAATAAATTATCTCGGGTGCGGATGCTGGTGAAAATATTTGTGGGTGAAAATTTAAAACTTTCGGCACATACCGGTGCTCCGGCCATGGCGAGGATAAAGTTTACAGCTACGGTTCGCAGATAGGTGCTTTTTCCGGCCATATTGGCTCCCGTAACGATGATAAATTGTTTCCATCCGCTGAACGAAATGGGGTTATCAACACGGGTTTCCGGTTTCAGCAGCGGGTGACCACAGTGATCGGCTTCAAGATAAAACGGATTATCCTGTGGCTTGGGAAGTATAAATTCAGGTCGGTTAAACCAAAAACCTGACAAGCTGTTCAGGGCATCAAATTCACCAAGAATTACAAACCACTCTTCCACATCATCCTTGTAGGTGCGGCGCCAGCTTTCCAGCCTGCGGGCCTGAAGTATGTCCCAGAGGATGAAATAATTCAGAATAACCCACGCAAAAATATTCAGCCTGCTGTCGAAGGCCTGGATAATGGAAGCCAGTTTTCGTAAAGCCTGTCCTGACTGATGATCTTGGGTTAATTCATTTTTCTTATTTTTTAAATATCCGGAACTGAAATCTTCATGCTCAATCATCTGGATCAGACGGCCGTATTTTTCGAGCAGTTCAGCTTTACGGCTCAGGATGGCGTGTTTTTTCATTACTGTTTTTGCCCGGCTCCCGGCAATTGCCAGTGGAATAAGCGCATATAATACAAACATCTGAAAACTGATGCTGCCTTTGATCAGCATCAACAGTACAAAACTGCTCAGTAACGGCATCACAAAAATCAAAATTTTATAAATCAAACCGGAAAATTCGGAGGGTAGTTTTAGCCAGGTTTCGATCCCGGATTTATCTTCTTCGCTGTCGTGCAGCCAAATCCCGATGGATCGGAATTGCTGCCGCCAGTTTAGCCTGTTTTTCAAATCCTGAATTGATTCATGCCGCTCTCTGATGGTTTTCTCTTTCTTGTCAGGATGCGAAAACCACCCGGCCAGCAGTTGTTTCCCCATCCAGGTAGATGTACGATTGATGTACTGGAAAATGGAGCCGCCGCCAAAAATGTCGAGGTCGGAAACATAAGGATGATCCGGATCAAGAAATTCTGCACCGTCGTCAAAAGCGGAATATTTCCCGTCCAGGGCATTCAGTTCATCCGTATTGATTTTCAACAGGCGGGCCAGATTATCCCGTTTTTTGTGTAGCTGCGCATGCCAGATCACAATCAAAACAAAAGACACTACAAAAACTGCCGAAACCAATACCAGCATCGAAGCGGTGTAGCCTGCTGAAACATAAATCCCGATAATACCGACCAAAAAAACCAGGATACGCAGCAGGCCAACGCGCGCAATCAGTTTATTCAAATCTTCATGTTCGCTGGTGTATTTTTGCTTCAGTTTCGTATATGCTTCCCGGGGAGAATTTTCACTCATGGTTTGGTGTTGATTATGGTTTTTAATGCCTTTGTAATGATGGTCACTTCAAACGGCGATTCGCCCAGGCTTTCCCCATCGGCTTCCATCATAAATCCTTTTTTCCGGCTATGAATCCGGATGTTGCTCCCCCTGAAGGTAGCCACTTTGGGGTGCTTTACAAATGTTCCGGTGTATAAATTCCGCAGTTGGGCAAATATGGTTCCGATCCCGATTTTTTTAATGATGGTCATATCCAGCAACCCATCATCGGGTATGGCATCCGGTAATTGTTTCATGCCGCCGCCGTTGAATTTGCATATCCCAACACTTACGCTAAAGGTGTTAAAACTAAATTTTTTGCCATCCACAAAATAATCAGCTACAGCCGGCTTGAACTCAAACAGGCCGGTAAATAAGTTGTAAAAATAGGCAAGCGCATTCCCTTTTCCTTCGGCCTTTTGTTTGTTGGTTTTTTGGGCCACCAGCGCATCGAAGCCCATGCCGGCAATATTTGCAAAATAACGGGTGTGCATCTCCTGTCCTAAAAAATAACTGATCTTACCCACATCCTGCACAAAGGTTTTTTCTTGCTTAATAACTTCAATGGATTTTTGGTAATCGTTGGGTATGCCAAACATCCTTCCCCAGTCGTTGCCGGTACCAACAGGTATCACTGCGATCAAAATACCCTCCATCTCAACATCTTTCTGCAAAAAGAA
>CAYNDN010000093.1:0-9442 GCA_964395075.1 uncultured Lentimicrobiaceae bacterium
CAGTGTGTCGGTATATTTATCCATAACCGCAAGAGCAAGTTGATCTTCTTGAGCTTTTTCAGGAATTTGATATAATCCTGAGAGTAAATAGCTTTGGCTGTTATAAGGTTTTACATCATTGTAAAAAATCATATATCCTGGCATCGCATTATAATCAACTATTTCAAGAGATTCATCAATCGTTATTATTTGACTGATATATGGTAATTCCGGGTCTATTAAAGTCCCAAAAAGTTTGTAGGTCTCGCTTATATTTCCGGGAGAGATGTCAAAATTCAATGATAGAACACTCTCCCCGGGGTAGGTATTACTGACAAGGGTGTCGAAACTTGAATCCATCAAATATGAAAATACTTTCCTCTTCATATTAACGTTGCTAAATCCTGATCCCACAACAATAAACTTTTCATCTATGAGTTTTACGTTAATATATTCAATAATTTCATAAGGAGTTTCATATAATGTCTCATTTAAAACATTCAGGTTGTCATCCCATTCAACGACACTAAAGTATGCCGTGCCATTTAGTTTTTCGTGTTGATAACCAAAGCCAACAATATGCCCGGTATTTAAAATCAATAATTCATTGATATAATATCTGAAATAATCGTCTTTAAGAAAGGAGGATAAAACTATTTCCCCCTCCTTTGATATTTTAAGCAGGGTGGTAGTAATTGTATCGGTATAGGCTGGTCGGTTAATTCTGTTAATAAAGTAATAACGATCAGTCTCTACAGCAGAAGTAGTAAAGTTATCCTCTGCAATTTCAATTTTGATTTCGAAAGTATTCTGGGCAGTCAAGGGAAGGATGAATATAATACAAAATATTGAGAAAGTAATTTTCATAATTGGATAGATGTTTTAAAATATTACACGGACATAGAAATTCTTGTCCGTGTAATAATAAATTTATTCATTTATAATTCGATTCCTCCACCACCGGTATGCTTAATTCCATATTTGACATACCCATAACGAATTACCGACCCAGGAATGCTTTGAATACTCGTTCCAATTAAATTGACACTGATGAAGCTTTGTCCAATCGGACGCTCAATATTGTAAATTACTTCTTCGGTGCCGGTAAGGTGGAAGTAAAGTTCATCAACGGACACACAAGTATGATAATTGGCCCAACCTTCATAATTGTGAAACATTAGATAATCGTAATAGTTATCCCAAGGGTTTGGGTCATTTGGGTTCGGGTAATTATCGCAATAAATTTGGATTGAATCAACGGAAGTATAGTAGGTTCCAGGTGGGTTGGTGCCTTTCCGCCGCATAATTACTTTTTCGATCTCCTCCGCCGCATCTGAGCCAAGGCCCAGGCCCGACCCATCACATTTGCCTGCCAGGTCCCCGTAGTACCAGGGGTAGTCAAACATCGCATCTGTTCCATCAGTACCTTCACCAAATACAGCATTAACCCCAAGTGTAGCAGTTGATTCGTCCAAAGTTGTTAATGACACATCATTTACTACGAGATGATAATTTTCACCTGGAAGAGCATGATAGGATTGCGACAAATTATTTATCATTTTATCATAGGCTTCAACCACATCACTCAAAAGCACTTCACTATTCGCAGCATCAATTATAATTACTATGGTTTCTGATATAGATTTGCTGAATGCAGATGCTCCATCGGCATAGGTTTGGTTTGATGCGGCTTCCATATACCACACGGCGCTATCCACACTCATGGTTTCGCCACTTTTATAGAAAGGATTTTCCCGTAGGAGCTCCATTTTGCCTTTAAACGCTCTGATCTTGTTTTCGATCAGGATGTCGGCTTCGGATTGGGAGATTTCGGATGTGGAACCTGTGGGTTCGGTTTGGTCCTGTTTCGAACAGGAATAAATGACGGCAGCAAATAAAAGCCCTGCCAAAGAGAGAATTGTTAGTTTAAACAGTTTCATTTTTTAAAAATTTTGAGTTTTTTAAATAAATTAATTATTGCCTCATGTTCAGCGTTGCCCGGCGCGAAATAATTGGGACTGTGTGTTTTTTGTTATTTTTGCTGGCAGTACCTCCTTTGTTTGATTACTGAATATTGTTGTAACGGATGTATTTGGAATTCAGCGTTGGGGGTACTTTTATTGTACCTGAGCTGAAGTGTTGGCATCATTGAAAAGTGGAGAGAAAAAAGAATCATCATCATTTTTTTTGGTTTTAGTGGCAGCAAAACTATAGAATAATTTGAACCCGATCAAATGGAATGTTCACTAAGGGCGGGGGGGGGCTTTTAACAAATGTTAACAAAATTGAATTAAGAACGTCTGCCCTAAATATTCCCCTACTTTTGCCAGATGATAGTTATTGATGATAAAACCGTTTCGGACGACCTGGCGCAGGTGAAGTTTGTGTGCAACGTGAAGAAGTGCAAGGGCGCCTGCTGTGTGGAAGGCGATGCCGGAGCACCGCTGCTGGAGGAGGAGATCGGGATGCTGGAAGACAGCCTGGATGAGGTCCGCATTCACATGACGGAAAAGGGCCAGAAAGTGGTAGACGAGATGGGCGTTTTTGAATACGATGAAAGCGGGCAATTTGTTACGCCGCTGGTCAACGGCCGTGAGTGTGCTTTTGCCAACTTCACGGATGGCGTTGCCTGGTGTGCCATAGAAAAGGCTTGGGAAGAAAAGAAGTCCGAATTCCGCAAACCGGTATCCTGCCATTTATATCCTGTCCGGATCACATCGTATAAAGATTACGATGCGGTGAACTTCCACGAATGGCATATCTGTAAGCCTGCGTTGGTGCATGGCCGCCGCAATGATGTTCCGCTTTATAAATTCCTGAAAGACTCACTCATCCGCCGCTATGGCGAAACATGGTACAAGGAACTAATGAAGGAAATTGAGAAGAAATAATTTCATAGAAGGATAAGAAATCTGGTATCTGTTAGAAAACATCGTTAAGATCAATCATAATTTTGCCGTCAAAAATATTCACTGGAATTTTATCATCCCCGGCATACATGCCTTTCAACTGATAGTTTCCGGATTTATCCAATATAAAAACACTAATATATTCGGCTTCCGGATTTACGATCCAATATTCACGTACTCCATTTTTTTGGTAAACATCAAACTTTTCTTTTACATCGCGCTTCACATTTTTTGGTGAAATGATCTCAATGATCAGATCAGGTGCTCCTATGCATCCTTTATCATCCAACTTCGATAAATCGCATACAACATAAATGTCGGGCTGGACAACTGTATCGATCGATTTATCGGATTTATCAGCGCCTTTTGAAAGAAAACGAACATCTGAGGGAGCATGATAAACTTCGCACTGCTTATCGCGAAGAAAATTCCACCAGACACTCACCAGATTTGTTGAAACTCTTTGATGCTTTCTTGATGGCGCAGGCGTCATTAATTTCACAAAACCATTGATCAACTCTCGCCTTTTGTCATCGATCCAGGTGAGGTAATCGGCGTAGGTATATTTCTTGTTTAGTTCAAGGTTTAGCGTTTCCATATCCTGCGATATTATCCATCAAAATTACAAAACAAATTTTAATTTGTAGAAACAAAGCAAATGAGCAGAACTAAAAAAGACAAGGTTTTGATGCCTTGTCTTTTTTATTATTTCGATAAAAAAAAGCTTATTCTTCAGCACTTGCCTCGGCATCTGCCAATCCTGAAAGGAACATATCGAGGTGGAAATGCCCGCCTTTAGACTCCCCAATCAGATTGACCTTGTCAACAATTTCTGTTGCCATGCTTTCCTCTTCAATTTGCTCTTGAACAAACCATTGCAGGAAGTTATTGGTGGTATGATCCTTTTCGGCCAGGCAAATATCAACCAGTTCGTTGATCTTTTTGGTTACATAACGTTCGTGGTTCAACACATCTTCAAAAAGTTCTTTCAGTGAATCGAATTTAAAAGTAGGTTGTTCTGTAGCCTGCAATTGCGCATGGCCTCCGCGATCGTTCAAAAAATGAACGAATTTCAACATGTGCTCACGTTCTTCATCACTGTGGGTGTAGAGGAATTTTGCCGCACCAGCATAGCCTTCTACTTCACACCATGATGCCATGGCCATGTAAACACGTGATGATTGTTCTTCCAACAATATCTGATCATTAATCGCTTTTTCTAAGTTTTTGGAAATCATTGTAATTTATGTTTAAAGTTTGTAATTAATCAACATCTTCAAAACCTGATTGTTTGCGTGAGAAAACTTCTAAATTATTTCATTAACTCATTTCATTTCAATCGGATGCAATTTTAGTGAAAAAGATGCACTTACCCACACCTTTTAAATTTTCTTAATATCCTGTTTGTGTTTGTAAAACGAGGTTTACGAAATTCTAATTCCGAGGTCATCATATTTTTCCTTTTTCAAATATTTCTATCTTTGATGAAACTGATAATATGGCCTGGCTGATATTCTGGATCATCATTTACCTCACAGTAATTGTGTTTTTCACTATCCGGCATGTGAAACACACCGATGCTGAGGCTTACCTTGTGAATAACCGCAATACCCGGACCCTTCCACTGGTTTTTACAACGCTGGCAACTTTTGTTGGTGGAGGAACTTCTATCGGGTTGATGGCCATGGGCTATGAATCAGGATTTGCCGGGGTGGGTATTGGCGTGGCTTATGTGATCGGCTTTTTTATTCTGGCGAGGTTTGCCGGCCAAATTAATACCGAAGGACTGAAAAACCGGATTTATTCCTTGCCGGGATATCTAAACCGAAAATACACCGATCCCAGTCATCCGGCTTATTCCAGGGTTTTTTCCTCGATGGTAAGCGGGGTAAACATTTTCATCTTTTTCTTTCTACTTGCTGCCCAGTTTGTTGGGATGGCATCACTACTAAAATTTTCATTTGATATCGGCTTCCAGACAGCAGCTGTAATTTCCTGCTTAATTGTAATTTTTTATACTGCTTTGGCAGGATTGTCAGGGGTGATCATCACGGATACAGTTCAGTTTATCGTGATCTTAATTATGATCGTTTTGATTTTTATCCCCGGAATCTGGAACGATACAGAGGCACTTGGCCTGTTGAACGAATTACCAAAAGAGATGCTTCACGGAACCTATTATGGAGTTGTTTTTCTGATCGCCCTACCACTTTTTCTCGCCCCTTCGGTGATGGTGCGGATGGACATCTGGCAACGTGTATTAGCTGCAAAAGGCCCCAAAACGGCAAGGAAAGTGAGCATCATTTCCGGGTTGGGGATGTTGCCGTTTTACATTTTGTTCCCGCTGGTGGGTATGGCAATACGCATTGTGCTGGAAGGTGAAATCCCCCCACGGGATGTAGCTTATCTTTTTCTTGATCGACACAGCACACCTTTTATTCTTGGCTTTGCCGTAGTTGGATTGCTTTCGGCATTGATGTCTTCGGGGGATAGCTTTTTAAACATAGTTTCCATTTCAGCGGTGAGGGATTTTGTTGGCTGGAAAAAGGCTGGCCACGAGAAGAACTCAAAACAAACCCAAAAACAAGTTCGGCTTGCAGCCATTATTTTTGGGTTTATTGCGCTTTTTATGGCTTTGTCGTTTCCAAAGATTGTTGACCTGATGGTGGTAGGGCTGGCAACCATTGTAATTTTTGTACCGGTAACCATGCTTGCCCTGATTAAAGATGAAGTTCACAAATATCGCTCTCCGGCACTTTGGAGCATTGGAATTGGATTTGTTTTCAACCTTTCTTTTTTCATTTGGGGTGTGGTTGCACCCGAACAGTTCGAGCCAAAATCTTCATTTATACCGGGATTTCTCACGGCGCTGGTTGTGTTGTTGATTGGTATTTGGATGGTTAACAAAAAGCAAGCACTAAAAATAAAATGAATCGAACCTACCCAATTATTGCATCTAAGTGAACTAAGTGGC
This sequence comes from uncultured Lentimicrobiaceae bacterium, assembly GCA_964395075.1. Classification (GTDB taxonomy): domain Bacteria; phylum Bacteroidota; class Bacteroidia; order Bacteroidales; family 4484-276; genus SABY01. The sequence continues at coordinate 5,863 of CAYNDN010000093.1, forward strand.
TCAGCGGTCTAAAAAAAATCATAAACCACTAAGCCACTAAGCCCACAAAGTTTCACTTAGTTTTCCGTTCAGTTAATCCCTTTCCTCTGCAAAAACTTCCAGGTCACCCACAGTTTTGACCAGCTGGATAAACTCTGCACGATAACCTTCTTCATCTGCTCCTTTTGAACTGCAGACAAGCTCCAGGATTTGATCAACACTGGTATTTCCTTTAAACTCCGATCCGCGGAGCAACATCCCAAAGCCGGCCACAGCCGCAGAAAACCTGAAGTTCTCCGATGTGCTTCTTTCGGGTTTGCTGATTACAGCCAGCTCCATCAATTTACTTTTATTGCCATCCGGCGTTTTGTACCTAAGTTTGATGGTGAGCAGTTCACTGGATTTTTTGCCAGCTGAAACACTTTGATCCTGATATTTCAGTTCATCCACCGATGGAATTTCCTTGTCCGATCCTACGGGAATTATTTCATACAGCGCCGTTACAGTGTGGCCTGCTCCCATCTCGCCGGCGTCTTTGGTGTCATCATTAAAATCCTCGGCATTCAGTAATCTGTTTTCATAGCCAACCAGCCTGTATGATTTTACCTGCTGCGGGTTAAACTCCAACTGGAATTTCACGTCTTTGGCAATGGTGAACAAAGTGCCGCCAAATTCGGAGATAAACACTTTCCGGGCTTCCCTGATATTGTCGATGTATGCGTAGTTTCCATTCCCGCGGTTTGCTATCACTTCCATCCTGTCGTCTTTCAGGTTACCCATTCCAAAACCAAGCACGGAAATAAACACACCCGATTCCCGCTCTTTTTCTATCAACCTTTCCATTTCTGACGTGCTCGAAACCCCCACATTGAAATCTCCATCGGTAGCCAGAATGATACGGTTGTTTCCACCTTCTATAAAATATTCGTTGGCAATTTTATAAGCCAGCTTCAATCCCTGCCCGCCGGCAGTTGAGCCGCCTGCCTGCAGATGTTCCAGCGCATCAAAAATTTTTTGTTTCTGATTTCCCGGAGTTGATTCAAGCACTTGGCCGGTACTCCCTGCATAAACCACGATGGCTACCCGGTCGTTTGGCCTCAGTTCATTTACCAGCATTTTAAAGGCGCGCCTCAGCAATGGTAGTTTGTTTTGGGCACTCATCGAACCTGAAACATCAATAAGAAAAACCAGGTTAGAATTGGGCAGTTCTTCTTTTTCAATGCTTTGTCCCTTCAAACCAATATGAAGCAAATAGTGATCAGGATTCCAGGGACAATTTCCCAGTTCTGTGGAAACACTAAAAGGATGTTCACCTGATGGTTCCGGATAATCATAGCTAAAATAGTTGATCATTTCCTCCACACGAACGGCATCAACCGGAGGTAAAATGCCCTGGTTGATGTAGCGCCGAACATTGGAATAGGAAGCATTATCCACATCTATGGAGAATGTTGAAAGCGGACTTGCCCACACGTTTTTAAAACCGTTTTCACGGATGATGGCGTAATTTTCAGTATTTCGGTTCTCGGAAGGAAATCCGGCACCTATGATGTGTGGTGATACCATTCCCGATTTTGAGCATCTGAGAGCTTCGGGAGGGGTTTCATAATCCACTTGCAGAAAATCCTCCAGGATATGGATTTCCTCATTTACTAACGGTTTGAGTTGAACATCGAACCTGTAGTTTTGATCAACACTTTCCTGGTGCAGATGATACCCTGTTTTGTTAAAGCGAATAATTGAGTCGGCAACAAAAATTTCGAGGGTGTACCACCCGGATGCATTTGTAACAGTGCTACTGAATTTTTCCTGGGATATCACCCGAACCTGATCCAACGGATTTCCATACATGTCGGTTACATATCCGTAAACATTTTTGGTGTTCTGTGCCTGTGTACTGATTGCAAAAAGCAATGCGCTGAAAATTAAAATGATCTTTTGCATGATGAATAGTTTTAAATTTGGGTTTCAGTAACAGGATGCACCGATTTGATGAATTCCATAAAAAAGTTCGAAAAAAATTGTTTTCTTTATCGAATTACCGGAAAATCCAAGGATGAGGCTGATTCCATTCAGAAAAAAGAAGGCGCAAAAAACAGAGCATGAGTTGCTCGAGCAATACCGGCAAAACCATGATCCTGAAATTGCCGGTGCTTTGTTTGGCCGCTACATGCATCTGGTTTACGGGGTTTGCCTGAAATATTTTAAAGATGCAGAACAGGCCAGAGATGAAGTGATGCAATTGTATGAAAAGGTGCAGGAAGCATTGAAGAACAGGGAGATGGACAATTTAAAAAACTGGCTTTACGTGGTTACCAAAAATCATTGCCTGATGGAATTGCGAAAAGCCAGACCCAGACGGCATGTCCTGACCGGAGATGAAGAATTGCTGGAAACTTTTATGGAAAATGAGGTCGAATTGCATCCTTTAGATAGAGAAGAAGAAATTGATACGGAAGAGAAATTGGGGCCTTGCATGGAAAAATTGAAAGATGAACAAAAGCAATGTATTCTCCTGTTTTATTTCGAAAACCGGTCATACAAAGAAATTTCGCAAAAGGTCGGATTGGAAGAGAAAAAGGTAAAAAGTCACATCCAAAACGGCAAGCGAAACCTGAAAATTTGTCTTGAAAGCAAATAATGAGTAACCAAAAAAAACATATCAGCGAAGCGGATTACAGGCGGTATCTCAACGATGAGATGACCGGAGAAGAGCGTAATGCTTTTGAAAAACTGTTGCAAAAACAACCTTTCGAAGCCGAAGCTTTGGAAGGCTTGCAGGAAATATCAGCAGATGAGTTTACCCGGGATATGTTTGAGCTGAAGCAGCGTTTACAGCAAAAAACCCAAAAAAGCAACCGGATGATCTGGTGGGCTTCGGCGGCTTCTGTAATAGTCATCATTGTTTCAGGTGTTTTATGGTATAACATCGACCGCGATATTGCAACACCTCAGGTTACTGAACAAATTGCTACCAGAAATTCATCTGAAAAAACAGAAACCAATGATGAGAAAAGTGGGGTAACCATTCCTGTTTCCAAATCCCATGATCGACCCGAAGGAGTTGAAAAAGACAAAAAAGAATCTGACAAAGAAGCAAATACATCCTTACCATCCCGGCAAAAGGAGGAAGGAAACACACAAGTGATTGTTGTTGAAAATGAGCGTGTTGGAACAGGAGCGGTTTATGATGCCGAATCACCATTGGAAAATTCAGCTACAGCTATTTCGGGAAGCAAGACCACTGTTAAACCGGATTTGAAGCCGGTTGAAGAAATAGTTTTTGTGGAAGATGATTTTGTGATGGACTCTGAGGCAGCTGAATCTGCCATTGCGAGACAGGCTGAAGTTATTACATCAGCAGCCGTGGATTCGCAAAATCCGGAGGTATTCATTAAAGCCCGCCCCATTATGATTAAGGAGGAATTTGAGAAATGGATGGAATCTCAGGCAGTTCTGGAAAAAGGGAACCCTGCAAACAGTGTTATTGTAGAGCTAATTCTACATATTGACGAAACCGGAAAGATTACCAAATTTGAAAACACCAATCAGGCCGATCAAAAGTATTTCAGAAAAGCCCGAAAGATTATCCGAAACGGTC
>CAYNDN010000093.1:9452-11591 GCA_964395075.1 uncultured Lentimicrobiaceae bacterium
CCGGCCTGGCAGCCTGCCATGCAGAATGGCATCCCCATAAAATCGGTAGTAGAAAAGAGGGTGGTTTTCAGGAAAAAATAGGCTGGTATGAACCCGGCTTGATTACTGAAGTTTACTCACCCTACTCCTCCAAAAACTCGTTAAACTTATCATCCATGTGTTGATCAAACCATTTGTTGATCACTGATCGGCGGAACCGCCATTCCTTCCCTAACTTAGCCGCCGGAATTTTTTTTTCCTGTGCCCAGGTGTAGATGGTTTGTGGCTTCAACCGCAGGTAGGCGGCCACCTCCTCAATGTTCATAATCTCATTCTCCGGATTGCTCATGGCTTTGCATTTTACTTTGTAAACTGTCATTTTCGGGATTTTGTTTAGGAGGATTTTCCCGGTTACCTTCCACTTTTGGTGTATCTGGATTATTTACACCAAATACATTCCCGATCGATTGGAAAACGGCCAGGTAAAAATTCCCCTCTCTTTCCCTGAATATTTCAGTGGGCAGATTCCGGTCTCCGATGAATGGCCTGAGATTCCAGGCCAATTGCATGCCCACAAAAGCAAATATCACGATCCATATTTTAAAAATCCGGATACCAATTTTTGGATACACACTCTTTTTTTCGCACGAATATTTTAGCGCCTCAATAATAGTGTACATCCCGAAAATCCCTGAAAATGTGAAAATGCCTACATGCAGCAGTTTCAAAAATGCGTAGTTATTTCCGGTGATCATAAAAAACACCACAATGGGTGCAAATGAAGCCATGATGGTGGTAAGCACCACAAATCCCGATAAAATGGTGTTGATCATTTGCATTAACGACAATCGTGACCCCAACATGTACTGTATAACATAAAACGCCGGAAAACATATCAGCAATGCCAGCAGCAAAAGCGAGGGAACTTTAATACCGGTAACCATGGCCTGGTTGATGCTGTTGTAGCTGCCCATCACGATACCGTAAAAAAACGCCAGCCCAAAGATGATGAGTGCCTGGTTTAAAGTTGCCTTGTTATTATTATGATTTGAAATGAGATTTTCGAAGTAAGCTTCGCGATCCTGGAAAACAGAGAATACCGAAAACAATCCATCTTTTTTCATAATTTCCTGAAGTTTTTGTATATGATACAGCAAATAACTGCTTCAAACAATAAATATTGTACTCATAAAATAATAAACAATATAAAACAATAATAAACATGATTTTAATTGTTGCATTTGTAATCCGCCCAATCTACATTTCTGAATAAATCACCAAAAATGTCTATAAATGACGATCAATGACCACGAATGACTATAATTTTCCTTCTCCCGTAAAAGCCTACCACGAATTATGCCTGCCTTTAAATGACCATTTCAACCGTTAACGAATCCTTAATACAGGTTAAGGAAAAGTTAAAGTTCATATCCAGCGGGTTTTAATGTGTAGTTTTGTACTATGAAACGCCGCACCATCATCGGAATCATTGCTTTGATGAGCATTTCGCTTGTTGGGATAATCCTTGTTCAATTGATGTGGATACAGAATGCCATTGATGTAAAATCGAAACAATTTGACCGATCAGTGAATGAGGCCATGAACCAGGTGGTGCAGCGGTTAGAAAAAAACGAAAATGTCCTGGTAATTTCCGATCAGCTTAGCAGGGCGAAACACAGGTTTAATTATACCTTCCCCAACCTGGATTCCATCATGCAGTATCAGTATGTGATTTTTGATTCGTTGGATAAACAACTGCGGGACTTTGATAAAGAGGTGGAAGAACTGGAATGGTTAGAGGAGGATTATGCAACCCGGTTTGAAACGTATTCATGGTTCGATTCGGCTGAAAGCCATGTTGAACTCCGTGTAACTTTACCGGATGAAGTACATGGCAAAACAAAAGTTAATGTTGATGCCGAGAAACTTGTGGAGTTGGAAAATGACGGTGTTTTCCTGTTTTCAAAAAACTCCGACAGCACAGAAATGATTGTGAGGGCCGAATCGCGGATGAAGCTCAAGAAAATTGAGCTCAATAATATGCTTGAGCAAATGGTGGTTGAGGTGGAATCATTTTCAACACCCATTTCCCAGCGTTTGGATGTAAAATATCTTGATGGCCAGATTAAACTTGCCCTGAAGGAATTTGGCATTGATATA
>CAYNDN010000094.1:0-4181 GCA_964395075.1 uncultured Lentimicrobiaceae bacterium
AGAAATTTTGCCTGACAACTTGGGTAAGCCAAAACATGATAAATGTTTAAAATATCACTGCTTTTTTGGTTTTGGCTTGTCCAAGTTGGGACGAAAGGAAGTTTCTTGAAATACCTTTCAGCATAGATTTTAATTGCATTGCCTGGTCATCAAAATTTAACCTTGAAATTAAGAACCATGAATATCCAGACCGAAAAAGCAAACATCATAGAACAGGTGAAGAAAATCGAAGACTTGAACCTGATTCATGCTATCAAGCATTTATTGGAGTATGGAATACAAAATGAACAGGAAAATATTCAGGTGACTGATGCGCATAAAAAACTGGTCCGTGAACGTTTTGACAAAATACGCGCTTATCCGGAACGATTGATGGATTGGGAAGAGGCCAAAAAAAAGCTTAAGACCAAATGAGGAATTTCAATCTAAAAATTGAGCCTGAAGCGCTTACCGATATTCAGGAAATTTCAGATTGGTACGATGATCAACAACCCGGAATTGGAAGTGTTTTCCAGCAGCAGGTAACCAGCCAAATTGATTCTCTGGCAACTGATCCTCAGATTTATGCAATACGCTATGATCAAATCCGATGCATGGTTGTGAAGCGATTCCCTTACATGGTCCATTTTTATACCAACCACGAAAACGATACTGTTGAGGCATTGGCTGTGATCAGTACTGATCGAAACCCAAAACTATGGAAGGAAAAAACAAGGAAGAAGTAAATTAATATTGTAAAGTATTCCCTCCCTAAATGTAAATTGATATTGCAAAGCGAGTCAATCTTTTTTGAACTTTGAAAATCTGCCAGGTGTAAGGCTACTTTTAGGGTGGTGCAATCCGAACGATAAAGTTCAAAATCAAACTTCTGATATCTCAGATCACCTATTATTCTTTTCTTTTTTAAATCTCCACCAGAATTACCCCCGTCGAATCAACTTCCGACCAGGGATAATCTTCAATACCAAAATCGATTACCCGAAAAAATGTACAGCAGTTTTCATGTGCTTCCTGCATTTCCAGGTTCAAGTTAATTTCAATTTCATCATCAAGTGAAATGGTGTAATGATTTATACCGATGTTCCAGCCAACTTCAGGCAGAACTAAAATACATTGTATCGCCATAATCCAAAAACTTATGGAGTGTCCATTTTCCTGCTTCATTTTTTACTGACACTTCATCAGGATTAAATAGCCCGGCAGCAAACACATTTTCTTTGGTTCCGCTGTCCACAATGTCAAAAATGAACTGCCCCGGTGGAGTGAAACAATCGATGTTTTGGCACTTGTTTATTTTATCGCATCCGTTAAAGCCCAGCGAACTTATCGTTAGGAGCATGTAGAGTAAACCTGCGTTTTTCCACATTTGGCTTAATAGTATTTTTGGTTGATGAGGTACTGTTTTACGTAATCTTCAACACCTTTTTCCAGAGAGGTGAAAGAGCTGTTATAGCCGTAATCCCGTACTTTTTGCATGTTGGCTTCCGTGAAATACTGGTATTTGTCGCGGATGTCTTCCGGCGTGTCGATAAATTCGATGATCGGTTCACGTCCAAGTGCCTCAAAGGTGGAAGTGGTCAGATCAAGGAAACTTCGTGCTTTTCCGGTTCCCAGGTTGTAGAGGCCGGATGTTTTTTGGTTTTTCATGAAATGTTCCATCAAATCCACCACATCCATCACATACACAAAATCACGCAATTGTTTGCCGTCTTCAAAATCAGGGTTGTGAGATTTGAATAATTTCATCTTGCCGGTTTTCATAATCTGGTGATAGGCATGAAAAATCACCGATGCCATACGTGATTTATGAAACTCGTTAGGGCCATAAACATTAAAAAATTTAAATCCTGCCCAGAATGGAGGTGTTGATTCCTGTGAGAGTGCCCATTTATCCAATTCATTTTTGGACTCGCCATAAGGGTTGAGGGGTTTGAGTTTGTCTACGATCTCATGGTTGTCGTCGTAGCCAAACTCACCCAGGCCATAGGTTGCTGCGGATGAAGCATAAATCAATGGTATCTCATACTGTGAACACTTTTTCCATACAGCTTTGGTGTAGTTCACATTGAGTTTGTCAAAAACTTCTTTATCAAACTCCGTCGTATCAGTGCGGGCTCCGATGTGGAAAATGAAATCTATCTGCTTGTGATTTTTATCCAGCCATTCAAAAAAAACCTCTCTGTTCAATTTTTTGATAAAGGATTTCCCATTCAGATTTTTGTTTTTATCCGGCCTGGAAAAATCATCTGCAACAACAAGGTTTTTATGTCCATCAGCATTGAGTCTGCCAACGAGAACACTTCCAATAAATCCGGCTGCTCCGGTAACTACGATCATAATCTAACGGTTTAAATTGATGAAGATCAACATTAACTACTTTCTCTGGTAATTTCGTGCCTGTGTGAGAAACTTTTCGGCCAGAGGCCTCGATAGCATGTTGGTGGAGTCCATGCGTTCGGGGTGCCATTGCACGGCAAGCAACCAGGGTTTACCTGCGGGGTCTTTCCACCCGATGGATTCTACAATGCCATCATTTGCGGTGGCCAAAACCCTAAAAGGATCAGCAAGTTTTTTAACCGCCTGGTGATGGTTGGTCGTAACATTCCCTTCTAAAACTCCTGAAAGCCTGGCAAGCTGTTGATTTGGAATTAGTGTAACATTATGAAAGCAGTTTTCCCAATCGTAGCAGCGGTGATACACACGGGTATGAAGCTCTGTTGGAATATCCACGATCAGGCTTCCGCCCATGGCTACATTCAGGATCTGTTGACCGCGGCACACCCCCAGTACCGGCGTATGATTTTTCATGGCAAGATCAATCAACAAAAACTCCAGCGAATCGCGGTAATGATTTATAGTGCCACATTTTAGGGTATCCCCAGCCTGGCCATACCTTCCCGGGTAAACATCCTCACCTCCGGTAAGCAACAATGCCGAACAATCATCAAAAACTATCTCAACCGAATCCATCGGCAATTTGTTCATTACCCGGTAATGTAAATCAGGGTCAACACTTTTGAGCCATTTGATGTAATTGCTTTCCTCCGGATTGCCGTTGATGTATGAAACGGCAACGATTGCGGGGCCGTCATGTAGGTTGCATCCCTGTAAAATCAGGGCTGCAAAAGTGATCATGTAGAGCAAATGCTTCATAAAAATCCATTTTTTAAATAAGTTCAAAAGTAGGATTTTTGATCAAATTGACATCTATTGCACATCTCATAAAAACATTTCCAATTTTCTATTGTTGAGTAAGCCTGAATTATAAAACCAGAAATATGAAACCTTACTTAGCTAATTTGATTTATGGAATACTCCTTGTCCTGCTGAGTCTTTGGGGTTACGTTGCCTCAGAAAGCCCTTCAGCCACAGCTTTTATTCCAACCGGGTTAGGATTAGTGTTGTTGGCACTTACCCCTGCAATGAAAAAACAAAACAAAACAGTTGCCCACATCGTGGTTGTTTTAACGGTGCTTGTTCTGGGCGGATTGGTTAAGCCGTTGATGGGTGCTCTTGATCGCGCTGACAATATGGCCATGGCCCGTGTCATTGTGATGATGGGTTGGGGTGTGGTTGCTTTGGGAGTTTACATTAAAAGTTTTGTGGATGCCAGGAAGAACAGGGTTTAGAAATGATTTGATCTGCGAATTATGTTTTGCTGCAGAGCGTTGGCAGCAATCTATGAAACGCATTGAATACATGTAATATAGATATTATCCAAATGAAAATAGCAGTAATCAGCATTCCGGTAAGAAACCAGAAAAAAGCGTTAAAATTCTACACTGAAAAATTGGGCTTCCTGAAAAAACATGATGTTCCGTTAGGAGGTGTTAACAGATGGTTGACTCTGGTATCTGAAGAAGAACAGGAAGGCCCTGAAATATTGCTCGAGCCGGTGCCCAATCATTTTGAGCCTTCTACAGTATATCAGGATGCATTGATGGAGGCAGGAATACCATATACTCAATTTGATGTGGAAAATGTTAGTACGGAGTATGACCGACTTTCAGAACTTGGTGTTGAGTTTAGCATGAAGCCGACCAGGATGGATAATGTAAAGGTCGCTGTTTTTAATGATACCTGTGGAAATCTTATTCAATTGGTTGAGCATTTATAAAGCATGCGGTTAATGAATAGGGATTGCTGATGTTGCATCGGAGATTCAGTTTTTATGGAACCAG
>CAYNDN010000094.1:4191-11264 GCA_964395075.1 uncultured Lentimicrobiaceae bacterium
TGATTTTTAACATGGTTGATGATAAGCTCAAGAATTGTTTTCGAAGTTTTTTGACGGTGGGTTCTGCAATATTGCGTACCGAAAGATTGGAATGAAATTGGGAATCCCTTATTTTTGTCCGGTAAATTAAAAAGTTATGGTAACCGGACGAAAACTGAAATCCTCGAAACCCCAAACCCACGGACACTCCAGGCAAACAATCATCATGATCTTGTCGTTGTTAACGCTGACCTTCCTGGTTTTCGCAGGTAATCTCAATAATGAAGTTTTGTTTGGCTGGGACGATGGCGTTTACTTGGAAGATCCGTTTGTACAAAACCTGAGCACCGAAAGCATCTCACACTTTTTCAGTAGCTATTATCTCGGGATGTATCAACCCATAGGTGTGCTGACCTATGCCATCAATTATGCATTTCACGGAGATTCGGCATTTGGATACCAGTTGGTGAACCTGTTGCTGCATCTGCTCAATACTTATCTTGTATTTGTATTTATCCAAAGGCTCAGGGGAAATGATGTTTTTGCCCTCGGCGTTGCAGCACTTTTTGCAATCCACCCCATGCATGTTGAAGCTGTTTCGTGGATCGCCACACGGAGCAATGCAGTTTATTCGGTGTTCTTTCTTCTGGCAGGAATTCAGTATTTAAAATACATTGATTCAGGGTATAGGCTAAGCGCGTTGGCACATACAGCCCTATTTTTTATGCTCGCATTGTTTTCCAAATCCATGGCAGTTACCTTTCCTTTTGTGATGCTGCTGCTCGATTATGCAAGAGGCAGGAAACTGAGTAGGAAAGTCTGGTTGGAAAAGGCTCCGTTTATTATGCTGTCTGTCGTTTTTGGGATTATAACAGTAAAAGCGGCGCAATCTTTCGGCCATATCGAAACCCTGACCCAGGATTATAATTTTTTGGACAGGATTTTCCTGATCGCCGGTTCATTATTTTTTTACCTCTGGAAATTGATTTTGCCCATCAGGTTATCTGCTATATATACCTTCCCCGAATTGAGCGGAGGTATGTTGCCATGGACATATTATGTGAGTATTCCTGTTCTCGCCGGAATTGCGTTTTGGATTTGGAAAACAAAATCTATGAGACGCGAGCTGATTTTCGGGTTTGGATTTTTCCTGGTTACCATTGCTCCGGTTTTACCTTTTTTTTGGTCAAGGATTTTTATTGTAGCTGAACGATACACATATATTTCTTATGTCGGCGTGTTTTTTATACTGGTATTATTGATTGGGAAATATCTTGAATCAAAACCCATACGAAAAATCATTCCCGCCTTCTGGGGATGGGGAATTATCGCTGTTTGGATAGTCTTCCTTGCAGGCTCAACCTATACGCGGACAAAAGTGTGGAGTAGCACCGCCAATCTTTTGAACGATGTGATTCAAAAAGAAAACTCAAATCATGATGTTGCTGCTGCGCATTTTTACCGGGGAAACCTGTATGATCAGAATAAGGAATATTCGCGGGCTTATGAACATTACTCTGAAGCAATCAGATTATATCCCGGTTATGTGTTGGCGTACAACAACCGTGGAATTATTATGGGAACGATCGGGCGCAACGAAGCAGCCATAGAGGATTTCAATACTGTACTTCGCCTGAAACCTGATTATGCCGAAGGTTGGTATAATCGTGGTATCGCCTTTTATCAGTTGGGTAAAAAGCAGGAAGCCTGCAACGACTGGCTCAAAGCATCGCGATTAGGTTCAAAGCCTGCGAAGCAGGTAAGAAGGCAGTATTGCAGGTAGTCAGTTTCATTTTTTTTATTTATTTTTGCGGCCTTCCGCCAAAATAAGCTCAATGATTTTTATTGATTCAATATCCTGATCAGGGGATTGGTGTGCCTGCTTTTTAGGAATTCCTTTTACCCGGATCAGTTGAAAGTAATCACAATAAAAATCACTTACATGAAAGCGTTTAAAAGTAAAATTGAGTTGTTTGTTGAAACCACCGAAAATGGCACCCTGGCCTATTCGATGATTTACCCGATTTCCGCCACAGGAAATACTAGCCAGGAATTGAGAGATAATGCCCTGCTTGCCGCAAGGCAGTATTTTGAAATTTACGGAATTGGGATAACATGGCAAAATATCCAGCTTAGGATCGATTTGCACAGGCACGACAACAGTGAAAAGTTTGTAAACCCAAGATTGCTTGCTGAAAAGGCCATGAAAAAAATGGCCATATTTTCCTAAGCACTGTATGGAAAAATAAAGCCCGGCATCAATGCCGGGCTTCTCAAACTGCTTAATTCACAAAATAATAAAATATGTCTCCTTTTTTGGTTTTGGCTTGTCCAGGTTGGGTTATTGTTTGTTTATTTTTTGACCCCGCCATAAATGACGGGGCAAAAAATTTTCCAGCTGATAAACCCTCAGCCAGATATTTTCTTGAATTTTAGAGAAAATGGAACGCGATTTTTGTGAATAAGGTAAGTTAAACCGCGTACTTCATTCATATACATTTATGAATAGATTAGTTTTATGAAAAAACCTATTTACCAGGGGAGATTTAAGGATTTCACCTCTTCCTGAAAAAAGTCTACCAGCTTTCTTTTAAGTTCTGCCGGAAGTGATTTTTCGGTGCTTTGCAGGTTGTTTTCCAACTGCTTCATGGTGGTGTTGCCTGGAATAACTGTTGATACCGCATTATATGCCAGGCAAAAAGCAATGGCTGCCTGCGACAGGGTGTAGTCTGGCCCAATGATCTTCTTAACGCGGTCCACAAGCATGGCCCTGGTTTTGATGTCATCCTTACTCCATCTGTCACGGATATCGCTGAATGTGCTTTCAGCACTGTATTTCCCGGAAAGCCAGCCGGAGTCCAGCGGTATCTTTACAATAATCCCAACTTCCTTTTTCATGGCCATATCAAAAGCCCTGGCAGCATCCTGGTGGAGGATGTTGAAAAATGCTTCAATAACCCCGGCATTTGTTGTATCCATCAGTAGATTCATCTCTTCATAGGTGTCAAGAGAAGCGCCATAAGCATTTATTTTGCCTTCTTCCACAAGCCGCTCCAGGATTTCATAATGATCATTTTTATTGCCATCCAGATAGTCGAATGGCGGGTTATGAATGATCAGCGAATCCACATAATCCGTTCGTAAACGCTTCAAACTCCCTTCGATGGATTCACGGATATGATCAGCTTCAAAGTTTGTATTGCCGTGAACGGTATGGCCGAATTTGGTATTGATCACAATTTTGTTTCGGTCTGCATTTTTGAGTGCATTTCCCAATCTCGATTCGCTGGTGCCAAGTCCGTAATTCGGGGCAGTATCAAAAAAGTTGATTCCAGAGTCCAGTGATTTGTGAACCATATCGGTTGCTTCTTTTTCGCTCATGCCTTTCCAGCCCGAATTAACGCCAAGTTGCCAGGCTCCCAAACCGATTTCGGAAATCAATGGAGCATGTTTTGTGTATTTTTTGTATTGCATGGTTGAAGTTTTAAATTTAAAAAATTGTATTGTTGATAGCTAACCTTAATCCTTGATTCAGATAAAAAAAAATACCCGGACTTTTTGCCGGGCATTTTTATTCTGTTCATCTTTATTTCCTACTTTGCAAGTCCCATCACATCCACACCCTGCTCAAAAACAATGTCCACAGGAATACCGCCTTCGTTCAGCCGGTCGAGGTCGGCTTGTAACTCGGGGCTTACTTTGCCGTCTTCGGCTATCCAGGCTTTGGCGGCTTCGTAATCACCTTCGCCCTGCATGCTTTGGATTTTATCAACCAGTTTATCAATGGCAGGTGCCATCATATCGGCATTTACGAAGTAATAGCCCTCATCATTTTTGGTGAAGGCACCTTCATCTTTAAAGAATTCGAATCGCATCATATTGGCTTTGCCGTGGGCACTTGCAGCTCCAAATCGACTTGAACGGAAGATGCCTGCAAAGAAAGTTACGTAATTGTCCATCAATTCTCCTTCGGTGATCTCGCCCATCTCACGGAGGGTTTTCACAAGCCAAAGCCCCATGATATCTGCCTTGCCTTCCTCTATGGAAGAGTAGGTTTCTTTGAGTGCCTCGCGGGCAGTACCCTTGCCATTCACTGTATTTTTCACGCCCATGCCGTGGGCAACTTCATGAAACATTGTGTTGGAAAAGAAAGCATCAAAGGTTACATGTTTTTGTTGTGAAGGATCGATGAGCATTTCGGATATCGGCATAAGAATTTTATCGAACTTGGCGCGCATGGCATTTTTAAGTTGCAGCTTGCGGGTTCCTTTTGCCACATGCACACGCGGATCGTTGGGCAGGTTGATGGCGATTGTTTTGCTGCCTGCATTGCAGTCGCCGGCATAATAAATCACATCATAAGCGTTGAGGTCAGAATCAGAACCGGGAATGTCTTTCTTGTATTTTTTAGCCGTTGGGACTTGTTTTTGGAGGTCTGGCAGCATGGATGCAAATTTCTGGAGGCGTTCACTCCATTCCGGGTCTTTTATCAGGATGAAAGATTCGTAGGCCGCTTTATATCCAAAAAGTTGATCTTCATAATTCTCTATGGGGCCAACCACAAAATCGATATTTGAGGTTTTCATGTCCATCCATGCCATATCACTTTCTAAGTAGTCATCAGTGATCAAGGCATTGGCGCGGAGGGTGAGATATTTTTTCAGGCCTTCATCCTCGGCAAGGTTGGCTGCTTTGCGAAGCAGTGCTGCCGCCTCTTCAAGTTCTGATTTGTATGCCTGATGGTACCACACCGAATATAAATTTCCATGATCATCGCGGCGAATCAGCGTATAGAGGCTTGCTTTGGCCGTATCCTGCAACTTTTCAAATTCCGCTTTTGTGATGTCAGCAGGATAAAAATTTGCTCCATCAGGTTTTGGGCCTACATTGGTCAGGAATGGCTGGTTGCCATCCAGGCGATCCCACGGACCATAATGGATTTTTGCAAAAGCTTTGGTTTCTTTATCCTTGACCCTGCTTAAGAAATCTTCTTTTTTGCCAATGGCCTGCTTCCAGAAAAGCGACTCCATGATATCGGCAGCCTTAAACAGGTAAGGAAGGATTTCCTTTTCCTTTTCGGTAAGATGATCGATGTTGGCCGTAAGTTTAAATGTGGCAAACTCATTCAGTTTATTTTCCATACTGATTCCCGGTACGGGCTCAAAATCAATGCCCTGAGGAACGATTCCTGCACGTTCGACTTCTTTCGTTTCTTCGCAAGGTCCGCTGCAAGAACTAAAAAAGGTCAATGTAAAAAATGTTGCTAAAAATAATCCCAATAAATTTTTCATGGTACTTTGATGTTTTTGAAATGTGAATATTTTCGAATGGCGAAAGTATAAAAAACCCTGATTCAGGAAGCCCTGATCAGGGTTAAAATCTGTTTTGTTTGTGCTGTTAATTTAAACACAAAAAGTATTTTCTATTTTCTTCCGGCAATGGACTCGTAAGTTGTGAAACCCTTTGGAGCTTTGTCTTTTAGCGCCTGCTGTGGGTTGTGGTATTCTTTACTGTCGTAGATATATTTCAGGAGTTTTTCGCGGCATTTTTCCTCGGCCAGGTAGGCGATACCCACAGCGTGTTCTGCGATGTTCAGTCCACGGGGATCGAAAGCTCCCTGCTCGGTAACGATCACAACGGGGTCGGCGGCAATAGCCGTGGTTGTGATACCCTCCGGGCATTTCATCATGATCTTCGATTCTCCTTTTGAGGTGGTGGATTTCATGGCGATAATGGGCACCCCTCCATTTGAAAGATAGGAGCCGCGGAGGAAATCGGCCTGCCCGCCTATGCCGCTGTAGATGCGGGTGGCATTCAGCGAATCGGCCCAAACGTTGCTGTGCAGGTCCACCCCAATTGCGCTGTTGATCGCCAGCATTTTGGGCATCCTGGCAATGGTGGGTACGTAGTTGGTGAAATCAGAAGGCCTGCTCTGAACGGAGCTGTTAAAATTCATCCAGTCGTACCCGAATTTATCCTTTGCCAGAAAAATACTTGCGGTAGAAAAATTAAAATCCAGGTACCTGTTGGTAACGATTCCTTTCTCTACCAGTTTACGCATGGCATCGGCAAAAAGCTCGGTATGAATACCAAGATCTTTCACGCCTTTATCAATGATGGCATCGGTTACGGCTTCGGGAACTTCCCCAATTCCATATTGTAGTGTGGAGCCGTTTTTTACGTAAAGCTCAGTAATAACTTTGGCAATTTTCAAAGCACGTTCATCGGGGGTTTGCACCGGGCTCGATGGCAGATTATAATCTGTATCGAGTAGGTATGAAATCTCACTTTCGTGGATCGTAGTACCCAGTACAAAAGGCATTTTAGCATTGCGTTCGGCGATGATGATGCCTCCGTTTTCGCGTACCGAATCTACTGCGCCTTTACAGCCTTCCACAGTGGTTCCGTAGCTGTAATTTCCACCGTTATCAGGACCGGCCACGCTCAACAAAACCACGTTGGGCTTCACAAAATTACGCATCTGGCGACCAATGTCGGAAAGGTGTATCAACTGGTAAGAGGCACCGCCGGTGTTCATGGCCTCGCGGGAGTGTGGTCCGTTAAAAATCACACGGTGGGTGATGCGCTTACAAACCTCAGGGTCGAAAAGGTTACCTACATTACCCAGCAGCAGCACGCTCAGCATTTCTACTCCGTAAATGTAAGGATCATTGGCGAGTTGCCTCAGAAGCACCTGTGGCGTGGCAGCATTTCCGGCGCAGTAAATTCTGCTTCCCTGCCTGATGTTTAGCGGATTAATGGCATCTTCAACACGTTGTACGATCTTCATATTTTTGTAGTATTTGATTTTGTGATTTTAAACGGTGAAATTAGAACTTTTTGTTCAATGTTGTTAATTTGTTAACAATGGTAAAATTATGCAAAGATTCGTATTTTCGCAACAAATAGAAAAGCTATGACCACAAAAGAACAAAAAGCCAGCCTCGACCAGATCAAGGAATTTATGGATCAGAAAAATATGGCCATTGTTGGTGTTTCAAGAAACGATAAAAAGTTTGGAAACGCCCTGGTAAAAGAATTGAAAACCAAGGATTATCAATTGTACCCGGTTCATCCGCAAATGGAATCCGTGC
>CAYNDN010000094.1:11274-11504 GCA_964395075.1 uncultured Lentimicrobiaceae bacterium
ATGAAATCAAATGCTATGAGTCGGTGGTTAAGCTTCCGAATGATGTTTCCGGAATTATTATCTGCACCAAACCGGATCAAACGCCAACCATTGTGAAACAGGCACTTGATAAAGGGATCAAACAAATTTTCCTTCAGCAGGGGGCGCAAAACGATGAAGCCATACAGGTTGCCAATAATGCCGGAGCCAATATCATCCATCGCAAATGCGCGCTAATGTTTGCGGAGCCG
>CAYNDN010000095.1:0-7475 GCA_964395075.1 uncultured Lentimicrobiaceae bacterium
AAAACAAACACTAATCAGCAAAGAAGAATTTACCCACAAAAATGGTAGTAGAACCGATTAAATAATATCAGCACCATTGTTTATGAATGCCCCGTTAATTTTCAAAAAAGTAAAATTAAAAAAGCACGTACATTTGCAGCCGTTTTTAAATTCACAGGAACCAAATGGTCTTTAGCAGCAGCCTTTTTTTACTTTACTTTCTGCCGGTATTCCTCATTACTTATTATGCGCTGCCGGTAAAGCTAAAGAACGTCTTCACCTTGCTGGCCAGTATTTTTTTCTATGCCTGGGGTGCGCCTGATTTTATTTTCATCGTGCTGGGTTCCATTTTCCTCGACTTTTTTATTGTGGATATCATGCACAAGTCCACGCTGGCCAAGGCCCGAAAGATCCTGCTTACCTTATCAGTTTTGCTCAATGTGGGCATGCTGGCCTATTTTAAGTACGCCAATTTTCTGGTAGATAATTTCAATACCATGCTGGGCTGGTTTGGTTTGGAACCGGCACATTGGGTAGCCGTTGCATTGCCCATTGGTATTTCGTTTTTTACTTTCCAGAAGCTCACCTACTCGGTGGATGTTTATCGCCGCGTGCATGGCCCGCTTGAAAAAATCTGGGATTACGCCATGTACATCCTCATGTTCCCGCAACTCATTGCCGGTCCAATCGTTAGGTTTCATGAAATTGCCGACCAGATTGAAACCCGGCGGTATTTCGAAACTGTGGATGCCAGGCTGCTGGGATTTTTCAGGTTTGTGATCGGGCTTTCCAAAAAGGTGTTGATTGCCAATGTGCTGGGTGAACAGGTGGATAAAATTTTTGCCATGCCGGCAGGCGATATTTCCACACCCATGGCCTGGGTAGGGATTGTGGCTTACTCCTTCCAGATTTACTACGATTTTTCAGGGTATTCGGATATGGCCATCGGAATTGGCCGAATGATCGGATTCAAGTTCCCGGAGAATTTCAACAACCCCTATGTTTCACAAAACATTACTGAATTCTGGCGCCGCTGGCATATTACTTTGGGCCGCTGGATGCGCGATTATCTCTACATTCCGCTGGGCGGAAACCGAGTGAGCATTCCAAAAATGTATCTGAACCTATGGATCGTTTTCCTGATATCAGGATTGTGGCACGGAGCCGCCTGGAACTTTGTGGTTTGGGGAGGCTTTCATGGTTTGTTCCTCATTGCCGACCGGATGTTCTTTATCCGATTCACCAAATTTATCGGGAAGTATCCGAGTATCATCATCACCTATTTTATCACCCTGATTGGTTGGGTGCTTTTCCGGGCCGAATCCTTAACTTTTGCTTTTGAATACATCGGCAGGATGTTCGCTTTTGACGGTGTAAATAGTGGAGTAATATTTGGTCAGGAATTCAGGTGGATGATGGCTGTTGGGGCAGTATTTGCTTTTCTCGCAGCTTTTGGGAAAATAGAAAGCTGGTGGATGAGTGTACTCGAAAAGAAGAAAAATGCATTCACATTGCTGTGGATGGCTCTCGTTGCATTGATTTTTACGGCCGTTTGTGTTGGTTCCATCACCTCATCATCCTTCAACCCGTTTATTTATTTTAGGTTTTGAGTATATGAAATTGATCATTTAAATATTTAAGAATGCCACGAAGGCACCAAAGCACCAAGTCTTCACGAAATTGAATTTTAGATAACAATAATCATTAGGAGAGACTTTGTGTGGTTTTTGTGTCTTTGAGATTTCGTGGCGGATTTTTTTTGACCTCATAGTAAAATCAAAATATTCATTTGCGAAAACTTTTTAAACATATCATCTTTCTCGTTGTGCTTGGATCGCTTTCACTGCCGATGATTCAAAGATTCTTTAATGTGTTTGATGAAGGGCAACTCAACGGTGATTTTGTGCTGGGCGAATTCCCGGAATATTCAACTGATAACTGGCTCAACGGCACTTTCCAGACCGGTTTCGACCGTTATGTTGAAGACCACATCGGGTTCAGAAATTTCTTTGTACGGCTCAACAACCAGCTCGATTTCAGCCTTTTTGACCACATCAACGCTGAAGGGCTTGTGAAAGGGAAAAACAATATCCTCTACGAATACGACTACATCAGAGCATACACAGGCAAGGATTTTATTGGGGAGGCCACCATCACCCGAACCATGAATAAGCTGAAATTCATCCAGGACCATCTGAAAGAAAATTTCGATATTGACGTAATCCTCATTTTTGAACCCAGCAAAGCCCGCATACAACCGGAATTCATCCCTGAAAATTACCTCAAGGATGGCATCACAGTTTCGAACTATGAATTTTTTAAGCAAAAAGCCGAAGATTTTGATATCAACTACCTCGATCTGAATGCCTACCTGAAGCAGGTTAGCGACACAATCAGATACCCGGTTTACCCACCCTATGGTATCCACTGGAGCGAACATACCATGAGTTTTATTACCGACACGCTCATCAGCTTTATCGAAACCACCCGAAAAATCGACATGCCTGAATTCAGCGTTGAAACCCGGTTTGTGCAGGACAGCATTTCTGATTCAGACTATGATGCAGGCATGACCAGCAACTTGCTTTTCAAGATGGATCAGCAGCCGTTGCCATATCCGTTTTTTACTTTTTATCCTGACACAACAAAAACACGACCCGGGGTGCTTGCCGTGGCCGACAGCTACTACTGGAATATTTTTAATACCCGTGTTCCTGAAAATCTCTTTGAAAATCAGGCCTTCTGGTATTTCAATGCCAAAGTTTATCCGGATTTTTATTTTGATGAAGTGTGGACAGAAGATCTGGATCTGAAAACAGAGGTGAAAAAACAGGATGTTATCCTTCTTGGAATTACTGAGCGTTTCCTTTATAAATTCGGATGGAGGTTTGTTGATCAAATCTACGAAATTTATGGCCCGAAATATTCCGGTAATATTGTTGAAAAATATGAGATAAATATCCGGAACTATTCGGCATTGTTTGACCAATTGCAGAAAACGGCAGAAAAAACCGGTCAGAACCTGGAGCAACTTATCCTTATGAATGCTCACGATGAGGCCATCCGTAAGGATTTTGAAAACTACCTTACATGGCATGGCGACAGGTTTTATAAAAATGTGATCATTGGTGATACATCATGGCGCGATTCTATAATTGCTAAAGCAGCGCGGAAAAATCTGAGTTTTGAACAGCAGCTCAAAGAGGAAGCGATGTTTTTGTTTAAATCCAATAAGGCGGAAGTTTATCAGAAATTTAAGTTGATTCAGGCCTATCGCGATTCCATTTACTCAACTCCTGGCTGGCTCGATCTCATCAGGCAAAAGGCCGCGCGCTTTTATCTGCCAGTTGACGAAATGGTTAAAGTGGATGCTGAATATATGGCTGATCAGTTCATAAAAAATGATACCCCTTTCAAAAAGTTGGTCAGGCAATACGAATCGGCAATCCGCAATACGCCGGAATGGTTGGAAGCCGTTCGGGAAAAAGCTGAGAAAAACGGTGTTTCGCTCGATGAAATGGTTAGAAAGGATGCTGCCTACGTGGCTACCGAAAAAATGAAAGAACAAGAGAAAAAGGTTGAATGATATCGAATCCCTGATTTATCCCCACCATTGATTGTTTGAAAAAATAGCCGGGGTTTAATTTATCCTTCATTATTCACAAATATCGCTTTCCATTACCACGTCCTTCAGGTCGTGGGACTAAGAAACTGAAGCATAATGACTTAAAAATCCTGAAAAATTTAATTTCATAAATCTAAAATTTTTTCAGGATTTTTTATTGTGGCTTTTAAAATCACAAAATCCACACCCTGAAGGACGTGGCAACATATTCTATAATTTTGTGAATTAAGCAGATTAGTAGCCAACCTGGATATGAGCTTTGATGAATTTTTCAGGTTAACATAATTTAACAGCGAGCGGCAAATCGCTCAAAAATGCCACACCTCGATTTTTCATACTTTTGCACACAATTTTAACAGAGCATAAATCAATTATAAAGCTGTTTTTCGGGTAGATATTCCTATTGTTTTCTGTTCGGAAAATCTTTAGTTATTAAGTTAATATAAAATTCAGGAAATTATGAAATACGATCTGATAGTGATTGGAAGTGGTCCCGGCGGATATGTTGCTGCCATCAGGGCATCGCAGCTCGGAATGAAAACAGCAGTTGTTGAGAAAGAATCCGTTGGAGGAGTTTGCCTCAATTGGGGGTGTATCCCTACCAAGGCATTGCTCAAAAGCGCACAGGTCTATAATTATATGAAGCATGCCGGCGATTATGGCATCAGGCTCGAAGGCGAAGCAGCTCCCGATTTTGAAGCCATGGTAAAGCGTAGCCGTGATGTGGCTTCGGGAATGAGTAATGGGGTAAACTTCCTTTTCAAGAAGAACAAAATTGATGTACTCACTGGTTTTGGGAAAGCCCTTCCGGGAAAGAAGGTAGAGGTAGCTAATGAAAAAGGTGAGAAAAAAATATACGATGCCGATCATATCATTATCGCAACGGGAGCGCGTTCACGCGAACTTCCTGCTCTTCCTCAGGATGGAAAGAAAATAATCGGCTACCGCAAAGCCATGACCCTGGAAAATAAACCCGAATCAATGGTAGTAGTTGGCTCAGGAGCTATCGGATCAGAATTTGCCTATTTCTACAATTCCATTGGAACTCAGGTTACGCTCGTCGAATTTTTGCCAAACATTGTTCCTTTAGAAGATGAGGAGGTGTCGAAAACCCTGGCACGTTCGTTTAAAAAATCCGGAATGAAAGTGATGACATCATCAGAAGTAACCAAAGTTGATACTTCCGGCAATAAGTGTAAAGTAACCATTAAAACAAAGAAGGGTGAAGAAGTTGTGGATGCTGATATTGTGCTTTCGGCGGTAGGAATTGCCACCAACATCGAGGGCATTGGTATCGAGGAGGTAGGAATCAAAACTGAAAAAGGCAAAGTTGTCGTGGATGACTTTTACAAAACAAACGTTGATGGCTATTACGCTATCGGCGACATAGTGCACGGTCCTGCACTGGCACACATGGCCTCGCATGAGGGGATTACCTGCGTGGAAAAGATCGCCGGCAAGGAAGTTCATCCCATAGATTACGGAAATGTTCCCGGATGTACTTATACCGTACCTGAGGTTGCTTCGGTTGGGATGACTGAGAAGCAGGCCAAAGATGCAGGTTATGAAATCAAGGTGGGTAAATTCCCGTTTACAGCTTCAGGAAAAGCCAGTGCTGCCGGGAGCAAAGAAGGATTTGTGAAAGTGATCTTCGATGCCAAATATGGCGAATGGCTTGGTGCTCACATGATAGGTGATAATGTTACCGAGATGATTGCCGAAGTGGTGGCAGCACGCAGGCTTGAAACCACCGGTGAGGAGATCATCAAAACAATCCATCCGCACCCAACCATGTCGGAAGCAGTGATGGAAGCCACTGCAGCAGCTTACGATGAGGTGATTCATCTATAGTTAATATGCTAAACGATTTTTTTTTTGAAAAGCACGGAGCAGAGTAATTCCGTGCTTTTTTTTATCTTGCTCCAATAAAATTTGATCTAAAACACAAATGTCACATTCTTTTCTGCTAAAGTTTCATAAGTGGCTGATCCTAACGACGAGTTGGATGGTCATCGGCGGACTGCTCGCCATATATCTCGATCTTTATGTAGGTGGCGAATTTATGGCTGCAACCGAAATCTATGATCCCGTCAGCGCAATACTTACAGGTATCGCCGGTGGGTTGCTCGGCGGCCTGCTGGGCGGGTCTGTTATGATATTTTTACTGGAAGAAAAATTCAAAAGCCATCCTTTTGCCATCAAAATTTTGATCAATACGGTTTTTGTTATGGTTGTTATCCTGATTGTAAATATCATCCTTTCGGTGGTTTATGGATTTATCACTATCGATCCTGACACAAAAGGCAACATTATGGAGATACTGCAGGAACGGCTTTTTTCGCGCGATCACATCATTAGCCAGATCACCTGGTTTACCATCGTTTCTGTAACCACTTTTGGGCTTAATGTTGTAGATTCGTTTGGACCACATGTTTTTCTGGATATGGTTTTGGGAAAATACCACAGGCCTTTTACCGAACAGCGTATTTTTATGTTTCTTGATTTGAAATCATCCACATCCATTGCCGAAAAACTGGGGCATCAGAAGTACTTTGGCTTTCTTCAGGAATTTTATGCAGATATCACCAATCCGGTGCTGGATGCCAGGGGCAGGATATACCAATATGTTGGAGATGAGGTGGTGTTGAGTTGGGATATGCAAAGCGGTATTCAAAATCAAAATTGCCTGCGCTGTTTTTTTATGATCGAAAATGAGGTGGCCGGTTTGAAGGATAAATACCGGGAAAAATACGGGGTTGTCCCGGAATTTAAAGCAGGTGTGCATTATGGCAAGGTTACAACCGGCGAAGTGGGTGTTATAAAAAAAGACATTATTCACACCGGTGACGTTTTAAACACAACCTCCCGCATCGAAAACCAGTGCAACTGGCTAAATGCAAAGCTGCTGGCTTCAGGTAAGCTTATCCGCCTGGTTGGCAACCCTAAGGATCTTGGCTATAACTCAATGGGTAAGATCGATCTGAAAGGTAAGCTGGAGATGGTGGAACTGATCGAAGTAAAGCTGCAATAACCATCAATATTAATCGGGCTTTTTTTTAAAAGATTCAGCACGTAAAAAATAGGTGTGGCAGGTAATTGAATTAAAAATCAAGCGTAAGCTGAATACCCCCGCTGCCGGGGCGGTCCAGGTTTGAGATACCCAGTCCCAATAGTCGCACCGGCTGCCCCTCCAGGTCAAGGTCGAATAAAATACTTTCCACCAGCTTTTTCATTGTCCCTTTTTTGTGGATGCTTTTCCGGGTGCTTCTGCTGCGCGTTATCTGGTGGAAATCCGAAAACTTCACTTTCATGGTTAGCGTACGGCCATAAATCTTGTTTCTGTCCATCCTGCCCATCAGTTCCTCCATCAGTTTATCAAGGTAGGGCCGCAATTCCTCTTTCCCGGAAAGATCATGATCAAATGTACGTTCAGTGCTGATAGACTTTCTTTCACGATCGGGTTCAACTTTGCGGTCGTCTTCTCCTTGTGCAATTTTATGGTAGTAGGCACCAGACTTACCAAACCATCGCAGCAGGTCAGATAAATCCTGTTGTTTCAGGTCGGCACCATTGGTGATGCCGAGATTTCGCATTTTGCCCGCAGTTACTTTTCCAATCCCATGAAATTTTTCGATAGGCAGGGTTTCTACAAAACTTGCTGCACGTTGTTGGGTGGATCAGGTAAAACCCATCTGGCTTGTCATAATCCGAGGCGATTTTTGCCAGGAATTTATTGCAGGAAATGCCCGTGGAGGCTGTCAGGTTTATTTCAGATTTTATGCGGCACTTAATATCATTAGCAATATCCGTGGCCAAAGCCATGCCCTTTTTGTTTTTGGTAACGTCTAAGTAGGCCTCATCAAGCGAAAGC
>CAYNDN010000095.1:7485-11489 GCA_964395075.1 uncultured Lentimicrobiaceae bacterium
CAGTGTATTCGAAAAAAATATCACGCAAAGCACGCAATGAGAAAAACACAAAGGGCGCAGAATTTTTAGACCAACTTTAATGCTTTGTGGTCTTTGCGATTACAGACTTTGCGATCTTTGCGTGAAATATTTTGCCAGATTATACACGAATATTATTAGTAATACACTACTAACCACTACCTGCTTCCTACCCTCCACTGACTCTATAAAGCATACCTTGGCTGCTCTACTCCGATCATGGTAAACTGGATGCGCTTTCGCTCCAGATCAACGCTTTCCACCTTTACTTTGATGCGCTGGTTTAATTTAAAGTGTTCGGCGGGATCGTGCACATATTGCTTCATAATCTTGCTCTTGTGGACAAGGCCATCCTGATGAACGCCCACATCCACAAAAGCCCCAAAAGCAGTGATGTTGGTCACCAACCCTGGCAACTCCATACCTTCTCTCAAATCATTAATGCTGTTGATACCTTCGGCAAACTGGAACACGCCATACTTTTCACGGGGATCGCGGCCGGGTTTTGCCAGTTCATCCATGATATCTCTCAATGTTGGCAAACCGGCATTTTCAGTAATAAATTGATGGATATCAATTTTATCCCTCAATTCAGCATCAGCTATCAGGTCCATGACCTTTACCTTTAAGCTTTTGGCCATGCGCTCCACAATATGATAACTTTCGGGGTGGACGGCACTTTTGTCCAATGGGTTTTTGCTGTCGCGAATACGCAGAAATCCAGCCGCTTGTTCAAAGGCCTTCGGTCCAAACCGGGGAACCTTTTTCAATTCAACCCGCGAGGCAAATGCCCCATTTTCGTTGCGATAATCAATTACATTCTGAGCCAGTGCAGGGCCAATTCCCGAAACGTAAGAAAGCAATTGCTTGCTGGCCGTGTTTACCTCCACTCCTACTGCATTCACACAACTCATCACAGTATCTTCGAGGCTGCGTGCCAGGAGTTTCTGGTCAACATCGTGCTGGTACTGCCCCACCCCGATGGATTTGGGATCGATTTTCACCAACTCTGCCAGGGGGTCCATCAGCCGACGGCCAATAGAAACCGCCCCCCGCACAGTAACATCATATTCAGGAAATTCTTCGCGTGCCACTGATGAAGCCGAATATACCGAAGCTCCACTCTCGTTCACCATCACAGCGGTAACCTCCCGGTTAAATCGCAGGTATTTTACCAGCCTTTCGGTTTCGCGGCCTGCCGTTCCGTTGCCAATGGCTATGGCATCAATTTTATAAGCATCAACAAGTTGCTCAATTTTATTGATGGATTGCTTCACTTGATTTTGTGGCGGATGCGGATAGATGGTTTCATTGTGAAGCAATTTGCCCTGGCTGTCGAGACAAACTACCTTGCAACCCGTCCGGAATCCCGGGTCGATGGCCAAGGTATTTTTTTGCCCCAGGGGTGCTGCCATTAGCAATTGTCGCAGGTTATCCACAAAAATGGCAATGGCTTTTTCATCAGCTTTTTCGCGTGCAATATTTCTGAATTCCGTTTCCAGTGAAGGCTGCAACAACCGTTTCCAGGCATCACGGATGGCTTCCTGAACCTGTTCGGCAGCGAGGCCACGAGATATTAAAAATTTCCTCTCCGGAATCCTCAATGCATCTTCTTCGGGAGGTGCAATCTTCACCCGGAGCAGTCCTTCGTGTTCGCCGCGAAAAATGGCCAGCACACGATGCGAAGGTGCACGGTGCAATGGTTCTTCATGATCAAAATAATTCCTGAACTTCGCAGCATCATCAGTCTTGTCCTTCACCACTTCTGATTTTATGGTAGCCTTACGCTGATATAGCTTGCGGAGGCTTTGACGAACATAGCGGTTTTCGCTCACCCACTCAGCTATTATATCTCTGGCTCCGGCCAGAGCTTCTTTAATTGTTTCAACACCTTTTCCGGTGTTTACAAACTTTTTGGCACTTTGCTCAGGATCGCGGGTATTTTGAGCCATCAGGATTTTCGCCAGTGGTTCCAGTCCCTTTTCTTTGGCTATGCCGGCACGTGTTTTTCGTTTAGGCCTGTAAGGCAGGTAAATATCCTCAAGTTCAGCCAGTGATTGTGCTTTCAACAGCTGTTCTTTCAACTCACCGGTAAGCTGATCATTTTCTTCCAACGTGGCAAAAATGCTTGCCCGGCGTTTATCTATTTCTTCGAGTTTCTCTTTCCGGTCGCGGATGGCCATCAATTGAACTTCATCCAAACCACCTGTGGCTTCTTTTCTGTATCGTGCCACAAAAGGAATGGTGGCTCCCTGACTCAGCAGGGCCAGTGTACTTTTAACCTGCGTTTCAGAAATATTCAGCTCTTTGGCTATGGTTTTAATATGCTTGTCTTCCATTTTTCAAAATTATAGCGATTATTGAGATTTCCTTAACCTGGATTATTTATAAAAATCGGGATCCATTGCCGCATCCTTCTCCTAAAGGAATCCGCTTGGGAAGGGTGTAGATAAAAAAAGCAGTTCATCATTTACCCAACTCTACTCCCACGCAACTACTGATAAATCTCCTGCTTCAACCTGCAGGTAAATAAGATATTTGCGGATATTGACATAACCCATTTCCGCAATGGAGCTGGCATAATCATCCAGTTGCTGGCGGTGGTCTTCTCTATGAATCCCGGTTTTATAATCAATTATTGAAGTTTCATTTTCATCCAAAACCACACGGTCGGGCCGGATGATATCCCCGTTTTTCAGTATGACATCCCGCTCTGTGAGAATCTCCTTACCGGCATCAAAAAACCTGCTGATTTTTGGGTTTGAAATAATAGCCCCAATCTCTTTTTGCAGTTCCGGGGCCAGTGCCTCTTCGAGCGCACCTTCGGTAACAACCCGGTTTACAGCTTTTGGAATATCGTTAACTGATGCAATTGTTGCCAGGATATTGTGCACCATTACCCCAAAATCCCTGTTATTGCCTTCTCCTGAGAAATCCCAGTTTTTAAAAGCTGAAAAGCGAATAGAAACATTTTCCTTCCAGTTGCCCTTGCTAAAAACTGGTCCTGGTTCTATTCCCACACTATTGGAATCCGAAGGTTTAGCATCCCTTAAGCGTTTACCCGAATCACCAAACAGGTAATCCCTTTTTTCGTTTTCCCACAATTGATTTTGCTGAAGATAATCGTAAAAAAGATCAGCAATGTCGTGATATGCGTTTTTATGTACCCAAGCTCCCTTTTGATTGTGCTTATCTTTCATGAGTACTACCAATCTCTCTTTCGGGCGGGTCATGGCCACATAGAGCACATTGAGCTGATCAAGGAAAGTTTTATCAACTTCCTGCCGGTATAAATCCCCAAACCTTGTTTCACCAAGCATTTTTGTGGTTTTTACCAGGGCTGCATTAAGCTGTGGGAATGCTTCAATATCCGGTTCAATCCAAATTTCATCCTGTCCCAGCATGTTGTTTGAAGCGGTAAACGGAAAAATCACTACGGGAAACTGCAAACCCTTTGCCTTGTGGATGGTCATTACCTGCACTGCTTCAGTTTTTTCAGGAATGATGATCGAATCTTTGCGCCCTTCCACTTCCCAGTAATCCAGGAAATCTGTGATGACCTCCTCATTTTTCGAAGAAAACCTGAGTACCGTATCCTTGAAAAACCGGATAAATGCATTGGCATGATGGGGATCGAGTTTAAAGGTATTGATTATACAGGAAACCATTTCATAGAGGTTTAACTGCATCAGCTTTTGCCAGTCCATTGCGTAACCGAGGTCATCGTTAATCAATTCTTTCAGGGTTTTGGCACTCTGATTATTGGGGTTAATCTCGATACTTTTGCTGAACAATTGATGAAGCCGGCCCGGGGACAGTTTGCTTTTGCGAATCAGAAAAACCAGCGCATCAGCAACTTTTATGTTATCAGCCGGGTAGCAGAGATAATTTATCATATTTATAATAAACCGCACTTCCTCGTTACTGCTGAGCATCAACGCCTCGCTGGTAACCACGCTGTGTCCGTTTTCCAGCAGGAAACGCGC
>CAYNDN010000096.1:0-11483 GCA_964395075.1 uncultured Lentimicrobiaceae bacterium
TAATTCTGCGAAATCCTGTAATGAGCTGAACTTACCATGCAAAGCAAGGCTTGTTGAATCTATTGCAGATCCAAAAGCACGTATTGAAAGTGCTTTGCGAATTGACAGGCAGAATCTTACACGAAGGCGGTCCAAATTACGTATTGCAGATATTTATACTCCCTTAGGACAGAAGATACCGATCGAAGCATTGAATGAACTTCCCTCATTCAGAGCTTTCAAAGAAAATGTAACCAGATCGTTGATCAATTTGAACTATCTCCAGTCAAACTAACAGTATTCGATTATTATGAATTTCAAACTCGCCATTTTCCAGTTTGCACCGGCTTTTGGAATTGTTAAGGAGACCATTCAAAAGCTTGAGCCTTTGTTAATTCAGGCTTCCGATGCTGATCTGGTCGTACTTCCCGAACTGGCAAACTCAGGATATAATTTTAAGGATTTTGATGAGGCTTATGCATTTTCAGAAGATCCTGCAAAAAGTGATTTTGTAGATTTTCTGGTGTCCAAATGTAACGATCATGGTTTTTCGGTGGTCACTGGTTTTAACGAAAGAAGTGGAGACCAGCTTTACAACTCAGCACTGCTCTTTGACAAAACAGGAATTGTTGGAAAATACAGGAAAATTCAGCTTTTTATGAATGAAAAAGATTACTTCCTGCCGGGTGATCAGAAGCCTGAAATCTATGAAATCAGTGGCGTAAAAATTGGTATGTTGATTTGTTTCGACTGGATGTTTCCGGAGCTCTGGAATGGTTTAGCCCGGCAAGGTGCCGATATCATTTGTCATCCATCAAATCTGGTTTTACCTGGGAAAGCGCAAAAAGCAATTCCGGTGTGGGCCATGACCAACCGGATTTTTATTGCCACAGCAAATCGTGTAGGGACGGAAGAAGACCTCACATTTACCGGAAACAGTATAATTGCAACACCCTCAGGTGATGTTTTAGTTTCAGGGGCGCCTGATAAAACTCAGGTATTGATGGCATCTCTGGATATTGATCAGGCCCGCAATAAAATGATTACGCCAAGAAATCATGTTTTTCAGGATCGCAGGCCGGAATTTTATCAATAATTTTTTTCCATTCCCCAAAAGTAAACCGAACCATGTGTTTGGTAAAATTCGTGTTAATATTCTTTAAATTTTCAATACATTTGATGCCGAAAAAATTGATTGTCTAACTAACGCTACTATTTAATGAAAAACACTAATTTCTACAACTCAAAAAACCTGGTTTTACTCATTGTTTTAATCATCGCTTTCTCAGCCACAGTATTTCTCAGGTATTCTGAAAGTAAATCCGAAAAACGGGAAAAGTACGAGGAATTTCTTCACGAAAAAGCGGCATCTATGGAAGTGCCTTCTGATGAAGAACTTAGCGACATGCCAAAACCAACCCATCCTGACAAAGCCAAAATGCAGGATTTTTTCATGACACACGACCCTGAAACAGGCATTGTCCCAAAAGAAAGGCTGATGCAGGCCTACAACGATGTGAAAAACAACGCATCGCTCAAAGCAACATCGGATGTTGAACTGGAATGGCAGGGAACCGATGCCGAAATGGGTGGCCGTACGCGCGCCATCATGTGGGATCCCAATGATCCTGAACATAAAAAGGTTTGGGCCGGTGGCGTTACCGGAGGTTTATGGTATCGCGAGGATATCACCAACAACAATTCATTGTGGGAACCGGTGGGTGATTTCTGGAGCTCACTCAACATCTCATGCATTACATACGATCCCAATGACCCGCAAACTTTTTATGTGGGAACCGGTGAATCCCAAACGGCACTAATCATTTACCGCGAATCTTCAGGCGTTGGCGATGGCATCTGGAAAACATCAGACGCCGGTCAAACCTGGGAATTGATGGAAACGACCCTTGAATTTGAATATGTGAATGATATTGAAATACGTGATGAAGACGGGCAGAGCATGATATACGCTGCTGTGGTTTCAGGGATTTATAGGGGAACCGTGCATCAAAGCGAGCCCAGCGATGGCATTTTCCGCTCCACCGATGGCGGAGAAACCTGGGAGCAGGTATTGCCCAACATGCCCGACAGTGATCAGCCTTACGCACCTTCAGATATCGAAATCGGTGCGGACGGACGCATTTATGTGGGAACCATGCAAAATGTGGATGTGGAAGGCGGTGCCAATATCCTTTGGTCGGATGAGGGCACCGAAGGAACCTGGACGTTATTTGATGACTATGTTCAGATCATCCAGAATAATGGCCAGTATTACATTCCGGGCAGGGTGATGATCGCTGCGGCACCATCTGACGAAAATGTGGTGTATGCCGCGCTGGCTGCAGGATATCATAACAATAACAATGGCTTTAACTATTACAGAGGTAGATACATCATTAAGTCGGAGGACAAAGGCGAAACCTGGAGTTCTATTAATATCCCTGCCAGCGACTGGTCAACACTGGCATGGCATGCCTTTATCATTAAAGTTTCTCCGGATGATCCGGATGAAGTTTTTACCGGCGGCCTCGACCTATGGAAAACTTCCAATAGTGGCAGCAACTGGAACCACATTTCCGACTGGGCTTTGATGTATTATGGCGGCGGCGATGAATATGTACATGCCGACCAGCATGCCATCGAGTTCAGGCCCGGCTACCCCGGTGAATTTATGTGCAGTTCCGATGGCGGCGTGTTCTACACCAGTTCTGCTTCACAAAGTTATCCTGATTTCCAGGAGAAAAACCAGGGCTACAACACCCTTCAGTTTTATACCTGCGACATTGTACCTGAACCGGGATCACCTTTATATGTCGGCGGTTTGCAGGATAACGGAACCTTGCTTTACCAGAATGAGCCACTTTCTATTTTTAATATGATCGATGGTGGCGACGGTGCCTACTGCTTTTTTGATGATGAGCTGCAAATGCTGATCACTTCGGTGTATTATAATGATTACACCGTTTTCTACAACTGGAATTATTATACAGATTTCGACGACAACAGCGGGGTTTTCATCAACCCTGCCGACTACGACAAGAAAAACAATACGCTGTTTGCCAACCGCGTGGAATTTGATGGTGGCTACGGCAACCAGCTTTTCCGGGTGAAAGGCATCCCGTTCGATATTGATACGGACATCGTTCCGCTGCAAACCGGAGTGGATGTTTATTTCTCGCATGTGCTGGCCTCACCTTATGTTGAAGAAGGAATCTCAACGGTTTTCCTCGGCACACAAACCGGACAGGTTTTCAGGCTGGATAATGCCCATACCTTTAGTCCGGATGTTACCGAGATCACCGGCGATGATTTCCCGATAGCCTATGTTTCAGGGATTGCCCTTGGTTCGTCCGAGGATTTCATCACGGTTACTTTTTCAAACTATGGTGTTGAGTCGGTTTGGCAAACAGTTGATGGTGGCGAAACCTGGACCAATGTTGAAAGCAACCTGCCGGATATTCCGGTTCGCTGGGCGCTTTATCATCCTGAAAATGATGAACAGGTAATGCTTGCCACTGAGTTGGGTATTTGGACAACAAACCTGGTGAATGCCCCTGTGGTTGAATGGGTGCAAAACTCAGTGGGAATGGCCAATGTACGTGTAGATATGCTGCAGCTGCGCGAAGCCGATAACACTGTGCTTGCTGCGACACATGGACGTGGGTTCTTTACCTGTGAATTTCTGCTCGATCCAACGATTTCAGTTCCTGAAAGCATATCTCAGGAAGAGAATTTCTCGGTTTACCCTAATCCATCAACAGGCATTGTAAATATAGATTTTGAAAATGAAGGCGCCAAAGCTACAGATATCATTCTGATGGATATTTCAGGCAGGGTTGTTTTTGAAAATACAATTTCAGGAAGTAATTCCACTGTTAATCTATCCCATTTACCAAAAGGCAATTACATTTTGAATGTGAATGCGAACGGAAGCATTACCTCCAAAAAGATTGTTCTTGAATAGCGATTCAGGACGAAAACTATAAACTTAAAAACAGGCGGCATCAGTTTAAAAACCGGTGTCGCCTTTTTATTGTGCCTGGATTTCCGTGCTATTCACACGCCGGGAAAACAACCTGCCCCGGATTTGCCAGCTTGATGCTGTAGGCTTTGCCCGGAACCAGCTCCGTAAGTGTGTTTAGTCCACCGTCGGGCCACAGGATGCCGCTTCCATCGACTTCGGTAACGATGATAAGATCGGATCCCAGTTGATTGATCAGTACCTGTGTGTCCACATTGCAATATACCGGAACCGGCAAAATGCTCCATCCGGCAGGCAGGTCAATCATTTCGCCGGTGAGTGTGCCGGATATGGTTAATGTTGATGCGCTGTTCATCCTGATGCTGAATCCGGTAGCCACATCCCCGATGGTGTTTATGTTGTATTCGGGCCAGAAAATCTGCGTACCGTTCTTTGCAATGATCAGGTCATTGATTATGGGCTGGATTATATCTTCAAAATTTTGGCCAACTGTATTGATGTAGGTTGAGAACCCGACGTAACCCTGCGGGAATTCAATTTGTTGCTCGGTAATCACCGTCAGGGTCAGATCATCGGTAGCCGATGAACATCCTGAAGTAAGTGCGTTGAGGGTTAAAATCACCGTTCCGGCCTGCATATCTGCCTTGCCGGGTGTGTAGGTTGGCATTAACAGGCTGGGATTATCAAATGCACCATCGCCTGAGGTTTCCCACAATATTTCCTCCTGGTTCGCAACGGTTGCTGTGGGACTGAAGGTTTCGTTAAACAAGATTGTTGCATCACCTCCGGCATTGGCCTCCGGAGCGGGGGTAAAACAAATCTGGGCATATTCTTCAAGGGTTCCTGTACACGGAGAAACAGGCTGAACCGATACACCAACAAAAATGCAGCCCTGTGGATAATCGAAACCCGGATTGGGGACATAAGTGGCATTGATGGAATTTGCATTTTCGAAATACCCGCCGCCGGTCAGCGGAAACCATTGTATGGATGATGTGCCCGTGGCAGTGGCATCAGCAAAGGTGTAATTTTCGTTGTAACACACGTTGTGAATTTCTCCTCCCAAATTAACCTGTGGATTAGGCACAAAGCAAAGTGTCATTCCATCCTGGGCGAAACTTTCACAGGGATCATTCCCTTGCGCCAGGACAACTATTTCAATACATCCCTGGCTGTAATCAGCCAACGGGCTCGGAAAATAAGTTGGGTTTGGTATGTTTTCGTTGTTGAATGAACCGCCTCCATTGGTGGTAAACCACTGCATTACTGAATAGTTGGCAACCTGTACATTGCTAAATGTATAGGATTCGAAATAACAAATTTCTGCTGTTTCCACGTTTAATTCCAGTTCAGGAGATAACACCAACAACACATTTACACAATCTGTAGCCTGCACGCCACCGGAAAAGGCAGTGAGGCAAATTTCAACCGTGCCTGATGATAAATCAGTTATGCCGGGAAAGTATGCTGTGGATAGTGTTGCGGCATCTTCAAAAGTTCCATCTCCATTTGTTGACCATAAAGTTGTTTCGAAATTCTGTGCCTCGCCAATTAAATTTACTTCGTTTTCACATGCTGTAAAATCTTCACCGGCATTGGCTGTAGGAGATTGTTGGGCAATGGCCTGAAAGCCGAACAGCAGGAAAGCCGAGACCGATAAAATCAGATTTTGTATGCTATAGCTACGTGAGTTGTAACGATAAGGTTTCATAATTAAAGGGTTTTAAAAAGTTTAAAATAATCGAATTCCTGATTTAAATGAATTATTAAAAATGGTGCAAATATAGAATTCATTTTAAATAGTCATAAACTAGCGCATTTGGAATAGTTTACAATAAGAATAACATTTAGATATGGATTAAATCAATCCGGATTTTCCGATTACCTTTGGATGAAATATTGAAAAGATGAAATCACAGCCAATACTTTTCTTAATTGTACTCACCTTCTGGGTTAACAATCTTGTTTTTGCTCAGCATGACTATCTTGTTGGCTTTAACAAGGAATTAGGCGGAACAAATTTTACCTATCATTCTCCATATTCGCATAACGAAAAAAGTCTATTGTGCAGAGCTAACAAGGATTTTGATCCCATTGAATGGGAAACACAAGTGGTTCCGGAATCATACTCAAAAAAAACGGTAAGCTTTATCTGGTTGTATGGTATCGATGTTTTACCCCAAAGTCAAACCTTTGAGTTCTATGTAAATGATAAGTACCAACTTTCATTTTCAAATCCTACGCATCAGGAAGAGGCTGCCTGGTCGGTAGAAAATAACAATGCCATAAGCCTGACATTTCATCGGGCAATGATTGATAAACACAGCGACCAGATGGGTTTTGCTGTCCTTTCCATGCCCACGGAAATGATTGAATTGGGAAAACCGGTCAGACTAAAAGTGGATGGGGTTGCTAACCAAAGCCTGGCATGGTACATGACCTTTAAACTGCCACTCGAAAACAAGGTTTCAGCCGAACAGCTAAAAGTGGTTGTTAAAGAAAACAATCAGTTGAACCATGTAATTCGATTTGACCTGATCCACCTTGGAGAATCAGAAGCAGCGATACTTTCGGTAGAGGGAATCGAGAAAGAAATCATGCTAAGAACAGGGTTGAATGAGATTGATTTTTTGATTCCAAAAGTTGATGAACCAACCCGGTTAGCCACAGACATTACAATCGGCAACAAAACACAAACGATGTTAGTGGATGCCGAACCGGTTAAACAATGGACCGTGCATTTGGTGCAGCACAGCCACACCGATATTGGCTATACCCGAACCCAGGCAGAGATTCTTGCCGAACACCTGCGATATATTGACGATGCGCTGGATTATTGCGACCAGACAGATCACCTGCCTGAGGATGCCCGATTCAGATGGACCTGCGAGGCATCGTGGACAGTTAGAGAATATCTGGAAAGCCGGCCAAAACAGCAAATCGACCGGTTGCTGCAACGCATCCGGGAGGGCAGGATTGAGGTTACCGGCATGTTTTTCAATTTTGGGGAAATCGTTGATGAAACTGCGCTTGCCATCCAGGCCCAATACATCCGGCACTTTAAAGAAAAGGGAATTGAGGTTACCACAGCCATGCAAAATGATGTTAATGGCATCGGGTGGTGTATGGTTGATTTATATCACAATACCGGCGTGAAGTACCTAACCATGGGGCAGCATGGCCATCGCGCACGCATTCCTTTCAACAAACCCACATCATTCTGGTGGGAATCCCCTTCAGGGAAGCGATTACTGGCATATCGGAGCGAACACTACATGCACGGCAACACCCTGGCGTTGACATCCGGAAATATAGATGTTTTCAGAAACAACCTATCAGAATACCTTGATGATCTGGACAAAAAGAAATACCCCTTGGATCGGGTTGCACTTCAGTTTTCAGGATATATCACAGATAATTCGCCACCATCAACTAAAGCTTGTGCAATTGTTGATGCATGGAATAAAAAGTATGAATGGCCCAAACTAAAACTTTCGCTGGCCAGCGAGTTTATGGTTTATCTGGAGCAAAATCATGCCGATCATCTGGATACAAAAAAGGTTGCCTGGCCCGACTGGTGGTCAGATGGATTTGGCACCGCAATGAACGAAACCAAAACTTCGCGAAACACACACACCAATATGATCGCCACCCTGGGACTGCTGTCGATGGCGAAAACGATTGGAGTGCCCATTCCCGAAAATATTTTTGATGACATCAATGAATGTTTTGACAATCTGCTGTTTTATGATGAGCATACCTTTGGGGCAGATGAAAGTATTTCAAATCCAACCTCGGAAAACTCCATAAACCAATGGAGACAAAAATCAGCCTATGTCTGGTCTGCATTTCAGCAGGCCGGTATATTGCGCGAGAAAGCCATCGGGATCATCATGCCATATATCGAAAAGACAAAAGAAACGGGCATTACCGTATTCAACACCTTAAACTGGGAACGATCGGGGATTACCGAGGTTTATATCGATCATGATCTTTTACCCCTGGACAAGGCTTTTAGCATTACCGATAGCAATGGAAATAGCGTTCCTGCACAAATAATTCGCAGCCGCAGTGATGGCAGTTACTGGTCGCTGTGGGTAAGCAATGTTCCTCCATTGGGCTATGCCAATTTAAAGATTGAAGTGCTGGAAAAGCAGAAAGAGTTTTTGGAAACCAGCAAACCAATTTCAGCCGTTCTGGAAAATGATGCTTACAAAATAAGGGTAAGTGAGCAGGAAGCAGGCGTAGTAAGTATTTTTGACAAAGCATTGCAACGTGAACTGGTTGACCCCGACAGCCCATACCCCCTTGGAACCCTTATTTATGAGCGGCTGGAAAACCGATCGGATCTGGAAAGGCTTACGTATCTGAACCGGGACACGGTTTATAAGCCATTAAACAAAGAGATTACGCAGCTTGAAAGTTTTAAAATCACCACAGTTACCGAAGGGCCTATTTGGAGTAGTATGCACATGAATGGGATAATCCCTGAATGCGCTGATGAAAAGGGTGTGAATATTGAACTTCGGCTATATCATCAGAACAAGAAAATTGAGCTGCTTTATAACATGAACAAACTTGCTGTTACCGACCCTGAAGGTGTTTATGTTGCTTTTCCTTTTGAGAATAAAGATGATGGACAGCTGTATTTTGATGTACAGGGAGGTGTGGTGCAACCGGGCAAAAATCAACTCGAGGGAACTTCTGCCGACTGGAATGTGGTTCAGAATTTTGCCGCAGTTCGAAGCGATAAATCCCAGGTGGTATTTTGTACCGGCGATGTTCCGTTGGTTCATTTTGGCGATATAAATACCGGCCACTATTATTACAGGAATCAACCCGAAAATGGTCACATATATTCGTGGGTCCTAAATAATTACTGGACAACAAATTTCAGGGCCAGCCAGTATGGTGAGCTAAACTGGAAGTATCAGCTTACCTCTTCTAAGGACAATTCCATATCCGGGGCTACCCGCTTTGGCTGGAGTAATCGCATCCCGATGATTGCCCGTGTTAATCCCGGGGACATGCACGCCGTTGAGCAGGTCTCAAAATCAGTGATTGATATAAATACTCCTGACAACCTGCTCCTGGTTAACGCACGGCCAGTAAAAGAAGAAAACGGGATTTTGTTGCATCTGCGCGAAACTGAGGGCGATCATGCCATTTTGGATTTATCCCGCCTGCTCCAGATCCCCAATATCAAAGCAGTTTTTGAAGTCAACGGAATTGGTGAAAAGGTGAAACCTTTAACCAGTCCGCTTTTAATCGAGCATTTCGAAACCAGGTTTATTTTGGTGGAGATGAAAGAATGATTAACAGTAGGTTCAACGTGAATATTTGGGTTCAATCCTTATTTCGCAATCCGAAACCCAAATGCTGCGCCAACAATTCCACCAACAATATGTGCAGTCTGCGAAATCATATCATCTTTAAAACTATCTACAAATTCTTCACCGATAAATAAAACTGCTACAAGGATAAAAGTCAATGGGATCGTGTTTTTTTGGACATTGACGATGGATATAAGTATGATGAAAGCGAAAACCACCCCGCTGGCTCCCAATAAACCCGTTGAGTTAAAGATCAAGTTTATTAAGCCGGTAACCAATGCCGTAATGATGATGATCCACAGGATTTGCACACTGCCGTATTTCTCTTCCAGAATTGGACCCAGTAGCAAAATAAAGATCAAATTATTCAACAGATGCGAAATGCCGGCATGGCCAATTACATGATTTCGAATTATTCATTTAAAAAAAAACAAAAGCCCTGAAAACTTTCGTAATCAGGGCTTTAAGGCTTGGAGCTTTGCCACCAACCTGTATCTTGCCGTTGTGCCTGCACTGGATATTATGCACATGACCGGCCATAAAACCAAACGTGCATTCCTGAAATACATCCGCGTTACGCCCGAGCAAAATGCCATCCGGGTGTCGAAAATGCATAAATATTTTGCGGTGGATTGATGAATACAGACATTTATTGAAAAAAATGAACAGATGACGAAATAAGGTAAACCAACCAAACAACGAAAAGGCAGAAGCAGGAAGAAAGGCAAGCAGCCACACCACTACCGTTCCTGTCTGAACGAAATCAGGCCCACCTGGAAAAAGAACCCGGACAAGGTTATCCCGATGATGGAGGATATGATCGAAAAGAAAGCCGGGTACCTTTTCGATCGAATCAACATAATTGAATTCATCAAACACTTCCTGGTGATACATGAAGACAAGGTAAGGAAAGTAAAACCTGCAAAGTTAGACGAAGTCTACAACTGGTTTTTCTACAAACCCGAAACCCATGCCGATATCTAAGCTTGTTACAGAATGCAGAAATACCGGCATAAGTTTTGGCTTAATGATCAGTTGCACCTGGAATACCTTCGCAAAGAAATTGAGGATAGAAGCCAAATCTTAAAAGTGAATCATCCTTCGGATGAGAGAAGGTCAAGATTGCACGAAATCTATGGGTTGCTCAAAGAGGGGGGAGTTTCCGGACTTAAGCAAATACGACCTGGTTGAAGTTGCGATAGTTGTTGCAGATTTGACCTTCATCAAAACTAACAATAACAAAGATTACAGAAGTTTTCAGCCTCCTTTTTGTCCATTACGCCTTTGTTATCAATTTTTACTCGCGTATGCAGCCTATTACCTGCCTGTATTCAGAACTCCAGAACTGATTTTAATGGTCAGGCAATTACCTCACTTTCCTGGCAAAACGCACTAACGTAAAAATGGATTCCTGCCTGCCGGCAAGGCAGGAATCCATCCAAAACTCCACTTGCGTACCGATGAATGAAATGTTTTTTATAAACTCAGTTTTGGAGTGCTAAAGAATCAGAATTGTTGGGGAGGTTTGGAAAAGATAATTTTCTGGAGGATATTGACCCCCAGAAATAACTAAAATATCAGCAATGCTGTTTTATTTGTTTTTTAACCGGGATAAATATTCATCAGGTGATAATACGGGAATGTCTGAATTCTTAAAATCCTTTTCATTTCTGGTGATTATTATCCTACATTCTTTATCTACAGCACAATAATACTGCAAAGCATCCTCAAAGTCCGGAAAACCGGATGCAAGTGCTTTATCTATGACTTTGCCGGTCAAATCAGATGTTTCTGCAATAACCTTAAACTTTCTGATTTTTTCTTTAACAAAATCTTTGTTTTCAAACCGTGCAAGCATGTAATAAACTGTAGAATAGGTCAATGCAGAAACGTAAATCACTATTTTTCCTTTATCCGCAAGGCTTGCAATTTTCGCCGCAACCTCATAAAATGGCTCACGCTCACCAAGTAAGTCTATTACCACGTTGGTATCTAAAAATAGCTTTTCTGTCATTTGTATTTCTCCGACAGATAATCACCATAAGCTTTTTTATAATCAAAATCCGCTGGGATTTTTACACCTGTTCGTAAGCTTTTCACAAAAGGTGAAATCTCAATTTCATCATTGTTTTCGGGATTGTCCGTATCAACTAGTGATTTCAGGTACGACTCAATCAGGCGAGAAAGGC
>CAYNDN010000097.1:0-11467 GCA_964395075.1 uncultured Lentimicrobiaceae bacterium
CAGTTACACTTGCCGGATCTGCTGCCAATTACAGCTCAGTTCTCTGGGAAACATCAGGTGATGGTACATTTGGGGATGAATTATCCCTCAATACAATCTACTATCCCGGTACAACGGATATATCTGCCGGAGTTGTGGAAATTACGCTCAACGCCACGGCGATTTCCATGTGCGATAATGTTAGTGATGTAATGATGGTTACAATTGAACCGGGCCCGACTGTTGATGCCGGAGTTGATGTTATTGTTTGCGAAACCGAAATTGTTCAATTGAATGCCACAAGTCAAAATGCCGACCAATTCCTGTGGTTCACTTCAGGCGATGTTCTTTTGATGATAAAACCTCTGCATCAACAATTTATACACCAGGCCCGGAAGATATTGTTGCCGGAACAGTTGATCTGTGCCTCGAAGCCTCCGGTCTGGCACTCTGCCCTGAAACTATGGATTGTCTCACCGTAACCATTCAAAATGTTCCTGAAGTTTCTCTTCCAAATGATTTTATAATCTGTGAAGGTGATAATATCGAAATTACCGCTCAGGCCGAAAATTATGCCGCTTTGATCTGGACATCCCAGGGCGATGGTACTTTTGATGCTGCCGGAGAATTGTCCAACACTTATTATCCTGGCAATCAGGACATCGAATATGGGTATGTTACCATCTGCCTCACTGCAACCGGTAATGCAGGTTGCGAGGATGTGGCTGATTGTATGACCATCGGTATTCAAAAACTTCCTGAAATCACCATTGGCGATGATTTGATAATTTGTGAAGATGAAGTGGCAATACTTGATGCAACTGTTAACAATTATGCTTCATTATTATGGACCTCTACCGGTGATGGAACTTTTTCTGATCCGAATGCTACCACCGGAACTTATGTGCCGGGGGAAAACGATCTAACCAATGGTAACGCCGAATTGTGTCTCACAGCCACCGGTATGAACGGATGCGCTGATGCACAGGATTGTATCATGGTTGCCTTTGAACCTGCACCTATTGCAGAAGCAGGCGGTGATCAAACAGTTTGCAGCGGAGACGAAATTGTGCTTTCAGGGAATGCTGACAACAGCCAAAGTGTGCTTTGGGAAACAACCGGTGATGGTACTTTTGATGATCCATCAGACCTTAATGCTGTTTACCATCCCGGCCCGCAGGACATAGCTTCTGAAGATTTGGAACTTTGCCTGATTGCCTACGGTAGTGATAATTGCGACCCTGACAACGATTGCCTTACCGTTACTTTCCAACCGGCACCGGTTTCAATTGCCGGTGAAGACAAAACGAT
Organism: uncultured Lentimicrobiaceae bacterium; assembly: GCA_964395075.1. Lineage (GTDB taxonomy): Bacteria > Bacteroidota > Bacteroidia > Bacteroidales > 4484-276 > SABY01. The sequence continues at coordinate 1,291 of CAYNDN010000097.1, forward strand.
ATGCGATGACCAATCCGTAAACCTTTCGGGATCGGCATCAAATTATGCAAGTTTAACATGGAGCACCAGCGGTGATGGTAGCTTTTCTGATCCTCAAATTATGAATCCGGTATATCAGCCGGGTAGTGAAGATATCCAGGCAGGTACGGTAACAGTGTGCTTAACAGCCGACGGCTTAAACGGCTGCACCGAAGTGAGCGACTGCTGTACGCTTAGTATTTTCGGAGTATCAACCGTTGATGCAGGTAACGACATTTCAATTTGTGAAAACGAACCGGCAACACTTTCCGGAGATGCGCAATCCTACAGTTCACTGCTTTGGACAACAGATGGTGACGGCACCTTCGATAATGCTTCAGGTTTAACGACAGGATATAATCCCGGACCATTGGATGTTGCAAACGGAAATGTGGAATTGTGCCTGAATGCTGAGGGAATTTCACCATGTGAAGGAAACTTCGATTGCACCACATTGCATATTTTCGAGAGCCCGGTACTGATTTCAGGGGATGATATCGAAACATGCGGCGATCAACCGGTAGAGCTGAATATGGAAGCCTACAATTACCAGGCGGCTCTCTGGGAAACAAACGGTGATGGAACTTTCATGGATGAACACTCCCTTAACACCGTTTACTACCCAGGCACTAACGACTTAAACTCCGGCGGTACTGAAGTTTGCCTCACGTTAGATGGATTCGGTACCTGCGGAGAAGCCGTTTCCTGCCGGCAGATTTTAATACTTGAACAACCTTCAGCTTATGCCGGTGAAGATGCCAGTGTGCTTCATGATGATTATATTGAATTGTCTTCAGCAACCGCTGATAATTATCAAACCGTTTACTGGACTACGGATGGTTCAGGAACCTTTGAAAATGAAAATGCGATAAATGCAACTTACTATCCGGATAATAAGGATGTCCTGAAGGACTACATCATACTCATCATCAACGCCGAACAAACAGAACCCTGTAACCAGTCAACTGCAGATACTCTACTTCTGGAAGTAATTCCAAACGCAAGTTGTTTCGATGTTGAACTGAATGCCGGAAATAATACTACAGTTTGTGAGGGAGAAGCTTATACGCCTTCTGGTGCCACTTCCTATTTCGAATCATCATTACTTTGGACAACCACTGGCGATGGCACATTTGATGACCCATTGATGCTTCACCCGGCCTACACGCCAGGACCTGTGGATATTGCATCGGGATTTACAACCCTTAAATTGAAAGGATTTGCTTACGCCCCCTGCATTGGCACTTCCGATGAAGTGATGCTTACAATCCAAAAGCTTCCTGATGCTTTTGCCGGAAATGACAACACCGTACCTGATGATCAGATTGCATACTATATTTCGGATGCTTATGCTGATCATAGCACACAGGTTCAGTGGATCATAACCAATGGAACCGGATCCTTTGATGATGACCAGATAGTAAATGCTACCTATACACCTTCAATTAACGATTTAACAACCGGGAGTGTAACACTTACCTTTAATGCCGCAGCAACCGGGCCATGTACGCTTTCTGTTACCGATGATTTGGTGCTTACATTCAACGAGGGATGTGTTGATGCAATGGCAGAAGCGGGAGACGACATTTCGCTCTGCGCCAACGATACAACATTCCGGGTTTCCGGGTTGGCGGCTTACTTTAGCCAGATTGAATGGACAACCACCGGTGACGGGAATTTTGACCATAACAATGTGGCTTCACCAAATTATACGCTCGGCTCCAACGACAGGATAGAAGGTGAGTTTATGCTATATCTTAATGTTGAACCTTTTGAAGGGTGTGGGGCGGCTATGGACAGCGTTAAAGTTGAACCCATGCCAATGCCTGTAGCTAATGCCGGACCTGATCAGTCTATTTGCAAGGGCGAATCGGCACTGCTCGATCAGGCCACTGCAAACAACTTTACAGTGGTAGAATGGAGCACATCAGGAGACGGCAGTTTTGAAAATAGTGCTGCCGTAACAACCACCTATATTCCAGGCCCGTATGATAATAGCAATATGTCAGTTGAGCTTACCCTTACAGCATTTTCAAATCAGCCCTGCGAGGTTAATATTTCAAATACAATGAATCTTGAAATTGAAAATCTCCCTGAATTGGTCTGGGATATTGATGACGTGGAAGCACTTGTTGGTGAGGATGTGCCACTGGTTGTAGTAGCAAAGTATGCCGATAGTTTCCAGTGGTATGGCCCGGATGGAATTCTTCCCGGCGAAACGCAACCAATCCTGTTGTTGCTTGAAGTGGGTTTCGAGGATGCAGGTTTCTATTTTTGCAAGCTATCCAATGACTGTGGCACAACCTTGTCGAACCTTGTTAAATTGGGCGTTTACGAAAAACAAACTATAGAATTATCAGCAGGTTGGAATGGCCTTTCAGGGCATGTGCAACCCTATAACCTTGATGTTGTTGACATGTTTGCGGCATATTCTGATTTTGTGCTGATTAAAAATTACAATGGTATTTACTTCCCCGGCCAAAACATCAACACCATGTTACTATGGAATTCACAATCGGGTTATGAAGTGAATTTTACGGATGATGTTACGTTTGAATTGTTGGGGGCTGAAAACAACGACCGCTTGGTTTACCTCAATCAGGGTTGGAATTACCTGCCTGTAATCAGTTCGTGTGCGGTAGATATTGATGAATTGTTCAGCGAAAACCAGTCTAAAATCAATATTATTAAGGAGATTGCAGGTACAGGTATTTACTGGCCGGCAATGGGAGTTAATACCATTGGCCAATTGGCACCCGGCAACGCCTATAACCTGAGAGCTGACGAAGCGTTCAATGTTGAATTCGAGTCTTGTACCGAAACCAAGTCTTCGATCATTTCCCCGGTTCGCCGGCCTGAGAACCACACAACCTGGAACGATCTGCATTACACACCATCCACACATACCATTGCAATAGACCCTGAATGGTCTTCACAGTTCGAAAAGGGTGATGTTATCGGGGCATTTACTCAGGGTGGATTATGTGCAGGAATTATGGAACTGGCTTCCACAGAAGATGCCCTCGTACTCTTTGGTGACGATCCGCTAACAATTCACGCAGATGGTTTTACTGATAATGAGCCCATCTCATTGAGATTATTCAAAACTGCCACGGGAGAAACATTAGAAATTCATGCTGAATTTGATGCAGGCTTCCCGCAGCACAATGGTGTTTTTGTTAATCATGGTATGTCGCGACTGATTAAGTCAACACCAAATGGTATCAATAACCGGTTGGCTGATGAGGAAATCAACCTGTATCCAAACCCGACTTTTGGAAAGGTTACGGTTACCGGACTCATAACGGGAAGCAAAGTTGAAGTATGCAACAGCGAAGGGCAGATGCTCAGAAGTGCTGTTGAAGTAAATAATGGAAACCAGGGTTGGATCGACCTGGATTTATCAGGCTGTGCAGCAGGAGTGGTTTACATCAGAATTTACAACCAAAATGATATCGTCATCAGGAAACTGGTGCTAAGATAGATTCCCCCCCTCTTCTTTTATATAGCTCGGGAAAGTTCTTTTCTCGGGCTTTTTTTTGGGATTCAAAAATCAAATGGAAAATCTCCCGGTTTTCATCGCTCATGGTTGCTAATCTCTAATGCAGCTTACCGTGGATTACGGTCACCACATGCGGTCAGTTATTCTATTGACCGAATCACTCATAGAAAATCAATAGCCCCGTCATTTATGGCGGGGGATTAAAAAATTTATAGCTATTAAAAGGCAAAATCCAGAAAAATACAGTTTTAAATGTTCAAATTTTTCTGGATTTTGATTAATCTATTGTTTGTTAATTATTTGACCCCGCTATAAATGACGTGGCAAAACATATTCCCACGTATTATTTTTCCTCCTAAAATTTTCTTGAATTATTGAGGTTAAAAATCCTGAAAATTTTATTTGATCACCAGTTTACATGTAATCACACTTTGTGAGCCTTGAAGATGCATGTAATAAACTCCGGATGGTTGATTTGTGCAGTTGATTTTCAATACAGCGTATGAATTTACAGCATTGAATGATTCTACCAAAACAACATCACCGGAAGTATTAAAAACAGTTGCAAGTATTTCATTGCCCAGGGGTACGTTAAGGTGGATATTAAAAAGCCCTTGACCCGGGTTCGGGATAATCTGAATTTCGCCACCTGAAAATTCCCCAATGCCAACATATTCATCGATGGTGACTTGCTGCTCGGCAATATTTAAGCAGCCGTTTTCATCTTCGTAGGTATAGGTTAGTGTGTGAATCCCAACGCCTGCAACATCCGGATAGAGCCATCCATCTGTTACTCCCGGGCCTGCATATTCGCCGCCTTCAGGGCTGCCTTCGGTGAGCTCATAAGGTGGGGAGTTCAATCCCAGCAATGGGAGTTCGTCAAATGTAACTTCCGGCAATGGCATAAATGCAACATATATTTCATCACTTACAAGTCCTTCACAAGGTTCCTGGGCATTGGCATTAAGCGATATTTCTACTTCACCATTGGCAATATCAACCTCTCCCGGAAAATAGGTTGTTTCAAGCAGGTTGTCATTGCTGAAAGATCCATCACCCGAAGTGAACCAGAAATAATCATCCGAATTAATTGCCAAACCGCTTATTTGGAAAGATTGAATGTTTGCACAGTAATCCATGTCTTCACCGGCATCAACAATTGGCAAGTGATAAATAAACAAAGTGGTAATATCAGTTTGAGAATCACCCTGGTAATCCCAGGCTGTAATGCTTAAATCAACGATTCCGGTAATAATATCCTGTTCACCCGGTGTATAAACTGTGTTCAGAACTACCGGGTCATCAAAGGTTCCGTCGCCAGAAGTTGACCACTCCATGCTTTCGGCATTCACCACAAAGGCATCCGGAAGTGCGGTTTCGCCTTCGCAAATGCTGATATCGGGTCCGGCTGATACGGCCATATTCAGTTCGCCGCTGGGTGGGAAAATGATATAATCCACAAATCCGCAGTCCAATCCGTTGGAAACAGAGTAATCTTTTTCGTAAGCCCATGTAAATGTGCGCTCACCAGCCTCAACATCAAATGTTGCAAGTCCCCAGCCTTCCTCGCCTGCCCATTGAGCCTGCTGCACACCGTCAATATAAAACCGGAGGTAATCGTAACCACTTTCGCTGGATACTGCGCGGTAGAAACTAATCTCGTTGTCGAGCAAAACATCCATGGTAATGGAAACAATGCTCTCCTGGTTATCTTCTATATAGCCTGACTTCATGCAATAAGCACCCTCGTAAGGATCAAAAGTATCGATAACCCAATCGGCATCACCTGAAAATTCCCATTCATACTGACTAAAATCACCGGTTTCAAAGTCTTCAAAGATAAATCCGACAGAAATAGGAATAGTGCCAGAGGCTGTGTAGTTGTTGTCTGCCACAGCAGTAATGTTGAAACTTGTTGAGTAGCCCAGTGGGGCATTTTCGCTGATCTCAATATCGAATTCTACATTTTCAGCAGAACCTGCATTGATAAATTCCAGCGTTGAAGTGCCGTTGATGACTGTTATGTATGGGTCGCTGATGGTAAGTTCCGCTAATATGTTAAATGCTTTTCCGCCCCCCACATTTTTGATGTTAACAATAAACTGGCCTGTTTCACCCGCCTCGGGGTGACCATTATTGTCATCAACAAATTCAACGTTACCGATTGAGAGTATCGGTGTGAATGCTTCGAGATAGATAAAGCTGTTGAACACATTAGCTCCCGCATCAATAGTTGTGGAGAGCGTTATATTGTGGCTGTTTGGCACTTCGGCAGATACTTCAAGCTGAAAAGCGTTTTCGATTATTTTGGTTTCGCCGGGTTCGAATGCTCCAATCATTTCGGTGCTGTCGATAAGTGTGGTATAAATATCCGAAGTTGTGATGCTCATTTCTGAGGCATCAACAATGCTGTCGCCAATATTTTTTAATTCTAAAGATAATGTGGCTGTTTCGCCGTATTCGATGATGCTGTTGTCGCCGGACTCAACAAAAACCTCGCGAATTACGATGTTGTTGGTGCCATCGGTGGAGAAAATTAGCTCCCTGGTGGCCTGCATGCCATTGGCATCTTTCAGGCAAAACTCGATATCCACACCTTCATAGGGTTCCGTCGGGGTTCCATGAAACAGGCCATTTTCAGTGATGGTGAGTTCTGTTCTGTTGTATTCGGGTTCGATGGTGATAAATGTGCCGGGTTCAATTTCGGTATTCGAAATGTCGAGGATCATATTGTTAAAATCATCCCCGTCAGAAATGCCTGCAAACCATTGGTTGTAGTTTGCAATGGTGCATTCGCCATAGTTAAACTCGATGGTTCCGTCAGGATAAAGGTTTACCAGGAAGTTTTGCTCATTGGATGTACTGTATTCCCTGCTGTCCCATCTGAAGGTAGCCTTGTTCGAATTCCCTTCATACCACAAGCTGCCGCCGCCCTGAACCTGCAAAGTTTTGCTCATCATGGGTGAGATGTTGCGCATGTTTTTCAACAGATTTTGCTGATCAATTAAAAATATCCACGGGTAGTTATCGTCATTGAACATAAGGTAGCCATCGGTGTGTATATACACTGTGTCATACATTTTTCCATAAAAAGGAAATTCAAAATCAAGCCCCATAACGGCATAACCTGAAGTTTGGCTATTCGGCGACAATTGAACCGCGCCAGCCATTACAAAGGGATTCAGGCCTACCTGAACATCATATTGTTTTTTAATTTTCCACTGGTAGGGTTCGGTACCGTCATCTCCGATCATTTGCTGGCTGTAAGGTTCGTAAACGGTGGCCGGAGGCAGTTCTTCATTGATGATAGCCGGTTTTTCAAACGATATCTCAGCATCAACGTAAATCATTGTCAATCCATCTTCTACCAATGGAACATTCGACTGGCTGCAGGGATATTCTGTGGTTTCGAAAGTGTAGTCCATCAGCGAAAAATTCTTGATCAATCCTGTGCCACCATTGTATGGGTCGTTTTCATCCACAATTAAAAAGTAGCGAGCGTTTTCACCATTTTCAACATGATTGAGCAGGGCAGTAACGTCAAGACCAAATTCCAGCGTTTTGTCTTCGGGCTGGTTGCCGCCTGTCATGTATTTATCACCACCCTGGTATGAAAGGATAGGGAAATCGATGATTAATTCTGGTTCAGTTGCACCGGGGGTAGTGGCAATACCGGCCATCACTTTAATCTTATTTCTCGAATCGTGGGTTATGGATGCTTTGAAGGTAATTTGGGGTTCGGTGTTTTCTTTGGCTTTTATCACGTGCACCATGCCGTTCCATGGGCCGCCCTGCGGCACCATTTTTCTGCACAATCCGCTGTAGAGCAAATAGGCAAATCCGCCATCGCCCCACGAAGAGGCATAATAACTGTTTGCCAGTTTTACGCCGCCAATCTCCCAATCCAGCAGGTTTACTTCGCCATCATTGTTGATGTCGATGTCGTTGGTATATTGTCCGTCGTTATTGATGTCGTACCTGATGGAATCGTGGTATCCTGCAATACACAAAGCGTGGTTTGAGTAGGAGGGGAGCTCCAGAACAATATGCTTTCCGGCTTCCGGAGTTCCGGGAGGCAAGGTTAAATTTGCCCCAATTGCTGAAGTATAAATATTGCCAACGCCACCGGATTCTTCGCCGTTCAGGTGATTGGCTATCCAGTGTTTTAGTGTGAGCAATCCTGCTTCGGTGGTCACGTCAATCGAATAAAAATCCCACAGCCGATTATGCATGGAGCTGTAATATAGATCGTAACCATTCATCCAGCGGGCACTTCCGCCATAGCTCAACGATCCGCCATACTCCAGAACATTTGGTGTTCCGGTATATTTAATGATGTTCCAGCTATCAAAAAATGAACTGGCATACCCTGATCCGCCTCCGGGCCAGTTGTAAACATAGTGCGTTGGATATTGATTGTCGATAATATTAGAAGGGAGGTCACGAAGCCTGTTAATTTCGTAAGTGAAAGTATAAGCTACACCGCTTGCCTGACCGCATTCCAGCGCAACCTGGTCGAAAATTGGACGAAACCACGGGCGGTCGGCGTTATCAACCCTTACCGGTAAATCTCTTGTTTTGGCACTTTCAGGTAAGGTGAGTTGAGGTAACTCTTCAAACGCTTCAAAATCTGCTTCTGTAAAAAGTGGCAGGCCGTTAACATATTCCCTGCCATTTTTTTTAACGATCTTCCCGGAATAATCCTGGGCGAAATTCAGGGTGGTAATCGAAAATGCGAATAGTAATCCGAGTATTAAACCTTTCATAGTATTAAGCTGTTTTGTTGCAAGTAAATGACAAAAATAGTTGTTTCATCTGAATTAAATTTTAGATAGGTAAAATTCGGGTATTGATACTTTGGTGTTTGATAATTAATTTGTGAAAGTTAATTAAAGTTAAAAAATCACGTTTTGAGTTTTTTCAGGGCTTTGTTTTTTTTAATCATAATACCTATTGAAACTGTATAATTTTGATTTACCAGGTATAAAAAACTATCGAAGTTGTATTTTCAGGCAACCTTTTCGGGTGTTTGAAGTCAATACTTTAGTGGAAATATGTCGGACGTGGATACCAAAATATTTGAGGGCGTTTTAAAGGGAAAACGACATGCGCAAAACATGCTCTTTAAAAAGTATGCGCCACTTATGTTGGGTATCTGCATGAGATATGCCCAAAACAAGGCAGAGGCCGAAGACATGGTGCAGGAAGGATTTATTAAGATATTTACAAAAGCAGGTGATTTTAGAGGAGACGGTTCTTTTGAAGGTTGGATGAAACGAATAATGGTTAACACTGCAATTTCTTATTACAAAAGTCATTTAAAGCATCAACATCATACCGATATGGATGATGTAAATGAGACTATTGCTGCAGATGATGGACATGAGGATGATCTGGAGGAAGTAAATCTTCCGAAAGACAAATTGATGGAATTGATTCAGGGTTTACCCGAAGGATATCGTATGGTATTTAATCTTTATGTTTTTGAGCAATATTCGCACAAGGATATTGCAGACCAGTTGGGTGTTTCGATTAACACCTCCAAGTCGCAGCTTTCAAAAGCACGCAAATTATTAGTTTCGAAAATTACCCGGTTAACGGGTAACAAGAAAATTGCAATTACTTAAATGAAATTGGATTTTAACAAAATAGACGAAGTATTTAAGGACGGCCTTGAAGATTTTACCGAGCAGCCCTCTGCGAATTTATGGGATAATATTTCCCGCAAAATGCTGTGGCATGATATCCTGCACCTGAGGTTTGGAAGCATTCCAAGGGTTTGGCTGGGTTCTTTCGCAGGATTTCTTGTTGTGTCCGTCCTGCTTTCTTTCTGGATTTTCTCAGGTGATGGTGAAGCAACTTTTTCCTCTCCGGGAGATGAAATCATCTCGTCCAATGATAAATTGATGATAGATGATGCTGCTCAGCAGGTTCCGGATTTAAAAATCACATCCAATATTAATTCAAACCAGCAGGTAGTTTCTCTATCTGAAACCAGCCCATCAGCTACCGGAGAAAATGATTTATCAGCCGTGCCGCAACCCAATCAAGCACTTGAAGTTAATGAGCAATTAACTTCTGATGAAGCCCCTGTGCGGGTTATTTCTGAAACAGATGAATCAGTAATTGAAAATTCTTCGAATACTGAAATTTCACAAAATGTTTCTGTTTCCCAAAACGCCACAAAGGTTGAAACCGAAACTATCCCTGGCGCAATTGATGAAGGCAAAGTTGCCGCGGTTGCTGCAACATCGGCAGTAAATGATACAAATCACGCTACTGGAATGGTTTCCGAAGATGATGTAAAAAACACAGTTCAGGCATCAACAACTATAGATTCAGAAACATCAGCACCGACTGAATCGCAAATGCAATCTGATAACATTTCTGATGCAGAAAATCCGGAAGAATACAGCGGGCATAGCAGCACAACCGCCGAGCTAACCAATTTCATCGACATCAACCAGTCTCTGGGCGATATGCAAAAGTTGAATTACCTGGGCAGCATTTCTTTTACAACATCCGAACCTGTTCGCTTTGCGCAACGTCCGGCAGAACGGAATTTTGTAAATCCGCCTGAGTTTCTCAACAGGGGTTACCGGCCTCATTTTAGCATGTCTGCTTATTTTGCACCTGAGCTTACCGAGTATCACCGTG
>CAYNDN010000098.1:0-11418 GCA_964395075.1 uncultured Lentimicrobiaceae bacterium
CCTGCAGGCCTGTAAGCATCTGCTTAAATTCATTACAGGTTTCTTCCATCTCCGACAACCTGATGGCAGTTTCATCCATATCCAGGCTGTTTTTATCAGTAGTGATCAGGAAGTTGTAAAGCACTTTTCCCGTATCGTCGAAGCGCAAATTGAGGAAGTTTTCCTGCCCCGGAATGCTGAGCAGGATATCAGATGTGCTTTCAAAATCCACTATTTCGGTTTTTGTGGCCACTTCGTAGTTCAAATCATTTAAAGCCGCAACCAATTGGGATTTAATGTAAATGCTTTCGTCTCTGGCCACAGCATCTGCTAACCGGGCTTTTTCATTCATGGCTTCAAGTTGGCTCAACCGGTTTTCGATGGCCAAAACCTCATCTTTCCGGTTATGATCACGATTCATGGTTTTTGATATTCGCAATCGCAATTGTTTTTCATGTTCAATAATTGAAGGATGAAGGCTGCTCTTATCCATCCTCTCTTTAATGAGGGATAACCTTTTTTGCAATTCCTGCTGTAGAATTTCATGTTGAATGTCGCTGTACAATTCACGGAGGAAATAAGCCTGTGATTTTCTCTTTTGCGACAGGAGTTTTTCCAGGCGGATTTCAAAATCAGACCTTTGAGATGCATTGCTGATTTTTAATATCCCGATGTTAATTTTTTTAATGAAGTCGTAGTATTTATCTCGTTCATTTGTCAGGTTATCAGAATGAACTTGTTCTTCATCAATTGTATTCTGATCTCCATGAGCAATTTTTCCCAGTTCTTGCCTTGCTTCATTAAACCGGTATAATATCTCCTCCTCGAGGCAACCAACTTTTTCTTTTTGAAATGGTGGAAGGGTAAAGGAAATTTTCATTTTGTTGATTCGGTCAATTTTCAATTGCTTTTCTTCATCGCTAAACCCGGAACTGGCAACAGCTTTCATCACCTGATTTTTTAGTTCCTGAAAATCAGCAGAGAGCTTTTGTGCCAATAATTTTTGTTCAAGGTAGAGATGATATGCCTCTTCTTCCTGCATTGAGTTCATTAGTTGCTGTGCGAGTTGCTTCCTGAAGGTTTTAAGTTTTTCGATGCGCTGGTATATATTACTGTAAAATTCATCGAATTGTTCCTGATGGAGCACTTCTTTTTTTGGTTGGTCAATATCGACCAGGGCATCATCTATCCACTTTTTTTGTCCATCAATAAAGCTATGTAAATCAATACCTTTAGTTGTTACCGAACTTTGCTTGGCTACATCAAGCACTTGTTCCCAGAGTGACTTAACTTCACACCTGACCTGAAAAAACATTTTCAAATGTTTATCAAAAACTTCCGTATGATAAATTTTTGACCCACTCATATCAAATCAGGGTATATTTGATTATTGCAAAATATCCTGCTGCCATATAAAGTAATATGGAAAAAATAAGCGGGAACAGTCTGATTTTTTTCGAGACCTTAAAAAACGCCCGGATCACATACAATTCCTGGAAAAAAATCAAGGCAATGTAAGCAAGGATAGTAAATTGCAGTGTTGAAACTGCCGGCATAACAGCACCGGGCGCAAACATTTGCACTCCAAAAACCGGTTCAAGCACATAGTAAATCCCCACAAAGATTACCGGAGCAAAGAGTAAAATCAACGAAGTACGGCCCATCAGCAATCCATAATCATTGTTAAACCGGCGGTACCTGTTTTTATGCCGTAGAAGACTCAACAAAGGCAACATAAGCAGTATTGCCACCACGAGATTGAGGAAGTATGCCGCGAAAAGTAATGATGAAGCACTTGTGGTAACCATGCGTGCCGCAATAAAAGATAATGCAGGTGCCTGACGAAATGAAATTTGCTTAAACAATGAATAATCCTGCAGGTAGGCCACACTTAAAAACAATAATCCTGCGGCGGGTAAAAGATAGATCGTGTATCGGGGAAGGAGAATAAGAAACTCCCGGAAATCTTGCTGACGGGCAATTTTAACGGCTTCTATGAAAGACTGTGCTGTAGAATCGGCTAAATTTCCATAAGCATGTCGCTTTTTCAGTTTCCCGATAAACTTTTCAAAAAGCTCTTCGGTGTTATCTAATTGCCTCTTTTTTAAAGTGATTTCATTTACATGCTCACTTTTAAATACGATACCTGCATCGAGTCCCCTGGAATGAAGATAATTATCGAGTGAAACCTCATAATCGTAATAAACGATTACTTCATTTGCCTCCAGCTCATCGAAACGAACTTCGGTAATATTAGCGGTGAATGTGGTTTTTGCCCTGAAAACATCGATAACAAGATCACGTAACCCAAGTGTAACCAAACGCATGTTACCACTTTTCCTGAAAAAGAACTCTCTTTCATAGCGTGAATATTCATCGTTAAACTGATCAGGGTTTTGCAGGTAATACATTGTAACCTCCTCAACAGATGCGAGATAATCGCCGGTATGAGTACAAAATACCCGCAATGGGTTGAAACGATGTAAAATAGCAATCAGTTTTTCATCATCAATTTGATGGTAAAATGTGGCCCTGAGATTGATCAAATCAGGATAATTGCTGTGAATTACCTCATGCAATCTTTTAAACACCTGCTCAACCATTGGTTTCCCTTTGATCTGATCATTTTGCGCAACCTGCATAAGGCAAAACTCAAAATCAAAAAACAGGTGACTGATCTCTTCAAGGGATATCCTGAACCGCTCACTTTCGAGCACCGTAAAAAACGCTGCGATTTTATCATTAAAATCACCGGGATTGAACAGATAAATTTTTTCACCACCTATTGCTACCGGAAGTTCAGGATTGATAAGCCGTAGAAGCACCGATTGCTGAATAGTATTTGATGATTTCCTGTAAAAACGTAAAACGCTTTCGATAAGCCTGGTGCTATATTGTGCGCTGCTAAAACGCGATATAACCGGGGCAAGGAGATTAAAATCTTCATCCCGGTCAAAGAAAAATTCCAACAGGTTATCACTGAATTCAACAAACTCCCTGAACTCATCTAATGATCTGCTTTTTATAAATGCTGATTTTTCGATTTGCAGGAGATCCATCTTTCCCCTGGCCGGGTTGGATTTTAAAAATGTTTCAACCTCAAAAAGTGTGGTATATGATTTTCCTAATAAATCCCTGAAACCTCTGTTTGGTATAAATTTATGAAACAGGCCGGGGAGGTGATTGTTTTCGAGGCGAATAAAAAGACTGGCCTTCATGCCGGTAAAATCCTTTTCATAGATTGCTCCAATGGTGGATGACAATTTTTCGAATACCTGATCGATCTCAACCATACTTAAGTTATCACTTCGTTCGCGCAGGCGTCTTAGTGCAAACTCAAACCTGAAAAACCAGAGCCTCACCGTTTCAAATCCCGAAACTTTCCACTGGCTGTCCACAAGGGTAAAAAAGTTAATAATCTGTTCTATTGGTTTTTCTGCACCCAAAATGTCCAGGGTTTCGGCCCCCACAGCTATTTCATGATCAGGTTCAAAATAAAACAGGAGCGCATCTTTTACATACTCCGATCCAAAATACCGTTTGTAATGGGCAACCATGTTGTCGAATAATTTCACGCCCTGATCGCCCTGCATCATTCTGATCCAGGCCAACAGGCTAGCATATCCGTCTTTATCATCTATCAGATCGTGATAAAAACCCTTGTTGGTTTTTACATAATTGACCAGATCATTTCCGGTTTTAATCACTACCTCCCCAACCTCAATCTGATTCAGCCTTGAAGCACCACCATAATTTACAGGCACATCCTCCCCGGCAATCCAGCGTTCCACCTCATCGGCACCCCAGCGACTGTTGTAATCCTGAAGAGTAAGTCCTTCAATCAATCCATTTAATCGTTGATATTTTTCATCAAAATCGATTATCGGCAGCCCTTTTGTCCGCCTTTCAAAAATCTTACGCAGGTTCTTGCGATTAACCTCTTTGGGGTAAAGCAGGTGCAGCACGATCATACCGAGACTGTAATAATCGTTTTTATCAGAAACAATTCCGAAGGCCTGCTCCGGGGCAAGATAAAATTCGGTTCCCCGGGTAAGGGTAGTATAACTCAACTCCTTTTCCGAGGTAATGTCGAAAGATTTGGCTGAGCCGTAATCACCAATCACGATCCTGGTTTGCGATTTATCGAGATAAAATACATTTTGAGGTTTCAGGTCGCAGTGATAAATACGCTGGGTATGCAACGCCTGCAGGCCTTTGTGAATGTATGGAATTACGGTATGCCTGATAAATTCGGGGGTGTATTTTTTCGAAACATCTTCAACTTTAAGTAAATCGCCACCCTGGGCAAAACGTGTAATTTCGAAACAGTACTTGTTGAGATGCTTGTTGGGCCCGGTACCGAAATCGTACAAATAAAGCAGTTCCTCTGATTCCAACTCTCTGATTCGTTGCAAAGTATCAGAGTTAGGTTCAAGATGTGTGTCTGGAAATTCATAATACAATTTGAGCACAAAGGTCTTTTCTTTGGGATCTTTAACTTTGTAGATTACCGCTTCCGAAGTTTTGCCATCTCCTGATAATATGTCGAGTATTTTATAATTGATGCTGTTCAGCTCGATGGAATCCCCAACACCAATGTTGTGGGTTACGGTTCTTTCCGGGGCAGGTTGTTCTTCAGGCTGGTAAGGGGTAGTAGTTAATTCGGTAGCGGGAAGATCATCAGGTAATGCCACCCCGGCGTAAGGCAGGGTTTTTTGCTCATGGGTAAAACTGGAAGAATCCTGATCCTGCTTTCGCGGATAGGGTCTGGTATCTAAAAAATCATTTAACGGATCTTCCATACAGGGTTAAGTGATTTAAGCTGTTATGCTGATAAATATACAACTAATATTGTCCGGTGCCCCCATATCCAACGATTTTTCGAGGATCATCAGGGCTTTTTCATGCAAAGGTTTGGAATTGGTTAGTATCTTCTCCAATTGAATAAAAGGAAAACAATGGAATATGCCATCGGTAGTAACAATAAATACATCACCCTCGATGAGTTGCGAAACTCCTGCAGATACTTTTGGAAGCAGTGCATCATGATACCCTCCAAAATAATTGGCCAGCATAGATGTATCCGGGTATAACTCCATAATATCTGAAGTAGTGATCTGCTGGAGTTTTTGATCCCTGAAAAGCAAAGTACACGAATCGCCGCAATTGTACACCCGGTAGTTTTCGCCTGAAATAAATAATCCGCTCAGTGTAGTGGCCATGCCTGCGTATTGTGGGTTTAGGCTACTGTATTCAAATATCGCAGTATTTATACTCCTGACGGTTTTCATCAATTGTTCCTTGTCGGGCAATGTTTCCGGCTCTACTTTTTTGTTGAGTTGATTAAGCACAAACTTTGAAGCCACCTCGCCGGCTGGTGCTCCGCCAACGCCATCAGCCACAAAAAAACGAGCTGTATTTTCGATCTCCAACCGGTGCGTACCGGAATGAAAAACATCTGTATGCATCAAAATGGCATCTTCATTTTGTTGTCTGATGGTTCCCCTGTGGCTAAAGCCTGTAGCAGTAATTCTCATGTCATCTCAAATAAAATAAAAAGAGCAGCAAGCAATTCCATTTCACCTGCTGCCCCAAAAATATGCCATCAAATTATTGTTTAATGGTCTTCACCACTTTTGAATATCTGTCATTGGATAGCGACACGAAATACAATCCGCTAAAAACTTCGTTACCTGATTGTGACTTACCATTCCAAAAAAAGCTTTGTTTTTCATCGGCAAGGTTTACATCCCCAAAATCATACACCAATCTGCCGCCTGGCGAAAATATTTGCAGACGGCCTGAAACTTCTTTTTTAGCTGCCAGGGTAATTACCAGGTGGTCTCTGAAAGGGTTTTCTGATAATTTAATTTCAAGGTCAGCACTTTCGGTTTTTGTTTCAGGTAAGTATGTATAAGTGTCTAAACCACCTGAAAGACAAATTACTTTGCCTTCGCGTTCGCCTGCCACAACTTCCCAGGATGCATCATCACTGATATCCGGGATTGATGCGATTGCGTCAACCGGTGCGCCCATTGGCACCGATTCCAGGATATCGCCTGTAACGCCATCGAGGTAATACACAAAATTGGATTGATAGAGTGTTCCAACAATCAGATCGTTGATGGCGTCGCCGCTCACGTCAGGAATACGATCGATTTTGCTGGCCTGATCGGCAAGACCTGTCAGCCAGATATTGTCGCCGGTGTATCCATCAATTACGATGGCATTGGTTCTGTTGGATGCAATACTGAAATCGGAATATCCGTCATCATTCACATCATCAAGGCGAACCAAATGAGTGATGATACCAAAACCTCCGCCAATACTGCCGTCAAATAAAACATCACCATTTGTGGCGTCAAAAGCCGTAAAAACGGTTGCACTAAATTCGCCTGTAGCCACGTCGCGCACACCGTCACCGTTGATATCGTCGAGCTGAACCAGACCCCAAACCGACGTTCCCTGCCCCAGGTCTGACCATATTTCATAGCCAGTGCTTCCATCGATGCAGATGGTACGGCCCTGCGATTCATCACTATTTGAAGCACCACCAAGTGCTTCTGGAATACCATCACCATTCACATCATCGATTGAGATTACCGAAAACCCGGGTCCATTGAGATAATAATCCCATTCAAGCGAGCCGTCGGTTCCGTTAAGACAGAAAATCCGTTCGGCTCCCGGACCAGTGGATGCGCCTCCTGCTGCGGCAAGCACATCCGGAATGCCATCATCGGTAAAATCGCGGTTGGCATCCACTTCATACACCCAGCCGCCATCGCCCCAGGTACTGGTCTGAAACTTCCACAGCTGCTCTCCATTTTTTCCCGACAGGCAAACCACCGACCGGTCGCCACCTGTGGTACCTACTACCACTTCATCAAAGCCATCACCGTTGATATCCTGCAATGTGGAAAGTGCCTCGCTCTGGTAAACATTTCCCGAATAGATTTCATGTTCCCAAAGTACATCACCCAAAATGTGGGCATTGGCGTTGAAACATCTTACATAGTTATCTTCGGAACAAACAATCACATCTGATTTTCCATCACCATTCACATCCTTAATATGCCCGATGGCCTTTGGGCTGTTATCGTAGCTGGTGTTTATGATATACTGCCAGAACTGCTCCCCGATTTCAAACAATTCGTCAACGCCTTCCCCTAATAGCGAAATCTCAAGGGTTGGATTTTCAGGATCGCTGCAAGTTAGTGTTAATGTACCATCGTAAGTGGTGGCCTCAATCGGGTTAAACCACACCCCGAGCAAACTGCTTTCGAGTGGAGAAATCACCACCGGGAACTCAATATTTTGATCTATAATAAAATGATCGTTGTTGCTTACTATGGACTCAATTTCCAGGTTCTCGTCTCCGATATTGAAAGGAGAAATGAACCACCGTGTAAATGCACCTGATCTAACAGTACCAAAATCATGGCTATCTTCATCAAGATGAATTACCGGGCCCGACAGCACGGATTCACCCTCCAGTTCCAGTTCAACTTCGGGGGTTACCGGATCGGTGGATTGGATGGTGACGAAGGTTGAAAGCAGGCTTACTTCTGTTGGTTTATAAATCAGCTCAAGTTCAGTTGATCCGCCCGGCTCAATCGTTTGAGGAAAAGTTTCGTAGGTAAATATGGGTACCGAATTCATAATGACGAGGTTTTCAATTTCCAGGTCGGCGGTACCAACATTGTTAACGGTAACATTCCAGACAGCAGAATCGCCAATGGTTACCTGTCCGAAGTTGTGGTAAGTATCCGGCACCTGAATTTCGGGTGTTCCGGCACCGCCCAGGTCAACTTTATAAATTGTACTGGGGCTGCTCAACTGGCCATCAACATACCACAGGTAGGCTCCATCCCAAACTATTCCGGCCGGCTTGATGTTTTCGGCAGGATGTTCTTCCAGCAAATCACCTGTAAGATCGGTTTTATAAACCACATCTCCGTCATAATCGGCAAACCATAAAAAATCATCCTGGCGGCATACATCCCAAAGCTGGTCGTAAACCGGTGGAGCAAAGGATTCGAGCACTGTGCCCTGGTCGTCAATTTTGTAAACCATCCCAGGATTGGGGTAATAAGTACAAACCCAAAAGTTACCTTCGTCGTAAGCAATCCCTGACATGTAATGATCTGGAAGGGCAATGGTTGAGATGGTATTTCCTTCAAGGTCTAATTGTGTGGCCAGGGCAGGGTTTGAACTTCCTGAGGGCTGATGCACCGTCCAAAGGTATTCGCCGTCCCAGGTCATACCAAAACTATCATCTACTTCCGGATGGGTAAATAAAAGGGTTGATTCTCCGGTGGCAGGATCCAGCATGTAGAATTCATCACCATACTGGCCATAAATCCCAAAATAAATGTAAGTACCGTCCCAGGCCAGCCCTGAGGCTTTGCCGGGTGTTTCAAAAGTTTCAACAATGGTCCATTCGCCACCATCCGGGATATCTTGTGCCCAAATGGCCGGCAGCAAAATGGTTATTAAAATTGCGGTTAATAAGTAACTTTTCATAGCATTGAAATTTTATTGTTTGATTAAAGAGAATTTCGCTGAAAATATTTTTTTACCTGCCTCAACTTTAGCGAGATACACTCCCGCACTGCACCCTGCCAGTTGGCCCGAATTGCTGTTGAAGGTAATTTCATGTTTTCCGCTGGCAAGGTAGCCGCTGTGGAGTGTTTCCACAGGTTTTCCATCCAGACTGTAAACGGCAACGCTAACCATGCCTCCGGTTTTTGTTTCAAAAGCAAGTGAAGCTGTTGATATTACCGGATTTGGATAAATGCTCAGACCTTCTGAAGACTTAACAATATCGCCATCGTTTACGCCTGTAAAGACATCATCCAAATTGATACGGAAACAAGAATTGCCATAAGAACCTACCACAAGGTCGCGTGTTTCGGGGTGAACATGCATGGAAACACAGGCAGTATTTGGCATTCCGGATGAAATACCCATCCATTGCGTGCCTCCGTCGTATGTCATAAAAACTCCGGCATCAGTAGCTACGATCAACCTATCGGGATAATCAGGATCGCAAACTATCTCATTTACCGGGATGTCGGGGAGGTTTGAAGTGATATCCATCCAGTCCTCGCCGAGGTTTGTGGATTTGAAAACGTGAGGTGTTTGTTCATCCCACCTGAAGCCTGAAACAGTAGCATAAATGGTGTTTTCATCAAAAGGATCGAAAACCACACTTGTGATCCAGCGTTGTGGAAGGCCTTCGGATATATTGTTCCAGGTATCACCATCATCGGGAGAGAAGTACACCATTCCGTCGTCGGCACCAGTGAGGAGATAATCCGGATTTAGTTTCGAAATATCTACCGTAGTTAAGGTGTGGAACGTACTTCCTGCATCTCCCATGGTGAGGTCGCCACTAATGGCATCCCAGGAACTGCCATAATCAGTTCCTTTCCAAAGCCTGTATGTCCCGAAATAAATGGTTGAAGATTCCTCGGGATGTAATTTATATGGTGAAGACCAGTTTTTACGGTCATCCTCAAATGCCCAGGCAATATAATCAAAATCAACACCCAGGTCGAAGGAGCGATACAGGTTTCCCCATTGCGATTCGGCATAGATAATATTAGAATTGGTATAATCAACCTGGCAGTACATGCCGTCACCTCCCAAAATCGCCTGCCAGTCGTCGAGATTTCCGGTAAGTGTTCTAATGGTATTATTATCCTGTGTTCCGCCGTAAATGCGTTGAGGTTCAAGATAATCAATATCGATGTGATAAAATTGTGTGATGGGCAGATTATTGATTTTTGTCCAGTTGCTGCCGTTATCGTCGGAATAATATAAACCCCCATCATTACCTTCAAAAACACGACCCGAAACCGGATCGATCCACATAGCATGATGATCCACGTGGATTTCCCAGGTATTACCATAATCAGCAATGTTAAAATAGCTGTCACCGCCGTTGGATGATCCCCACATTTCAACACCCATCAGATAAATTCGGTCTTCATCATTGGGGTCAACACGCACCTGGCCAAAATACCAGCCAAAGCTGCTGTTCATGCCCTGAATAGTCCAATCGCTGGTTGAATTCCAGCTTTCACCGAGGTCATCTGAACGAAAAACCCTTACCTCACCTGAATTGTCGTAGAAAGCATAAACCACATCAGGATTTGATTTTGCGATATCTACCCCGATACGTCCAACATTACTACCGGTAGGTAATCCATTGGTTAATTCGTACCAGTTGTCTCCACCATCTGTAGTTTTCCAGACACCTGATGAATTACCAAAAGACCTTCGGTAATTCAAACCACGGGCACGTTCCCACATAGCCGCGATCAGAATATCAGGATTTTCGGGATGCTGAACCAGATCGATAGCTGCCGTTGAGTCAGTTAGATACAGCAACTGCTCCCATGAACTACCCGCATCAACAGATCGATAGATTCCGCGATCAGCATTGGTGGAAAACAAATTTCCGCAGGCAGCCACAAAAACACGGTCAGAATCTTCATGGTCAACAATTACGCGCCCTATGTATGCCGAATTTTCCAGGCCAATGTGCTCCCAGGTGGCACCACCATCTATGGATTTATGCATCCCGTCGCCAATAAAACTAAAGCTTGAGGAATTTGCTTCGCCTGTACCGGCGTAAATAATTTCAGGATTTTCCGGATCGAGCGCGATATCACCAATGGAAATCAGTGGCCTGTCGTCGAAAATATTTTCCCAGGAATTTCCGCCATCGGTTGTTTTCAGAATTCCACCTGTGGCAGCACCCACATAAATTTCGTTGGTATTGTCAGGATTTACGGCCAGGTCGGTTATCCTGCCACCGATGTTTGTTGGCCCGGCAGGTTCCCATTCAAACCTTGTTGCAGAAGCTTTGTGCAAGTCAGCTGCTTTTTGCATTTCTGAAATGTGTGCCTGGATATTCATTGTATTTCGCGGATACATCCTTTGCAAGGCCATCCAATCGGCAGGATACTGATGCGGATCATCAGCATTTGGACTAATCTTAGTGTTTTGTTCTGTTTGAGAACAAGTTGTTGTGCAATCTGTGTTTAAATCAGATGTTACCATGATGGCAACAAAAGCCACCATTAAAATAAAATAAAATGTGTACTTAATTTTCATTACGCTGTAGTTTAATTGCGTGTTTTCGTATTCGTTTAAGATGCGATAAAAATACATATTTTTCAAGGAATAAGTAGCAACAGTAATCCTGAATCAGAACATTAAAAGCACTTCCAAAATGGGTTGAAATAAAAAGAAACAATGTTTGAAACCGGGTTACCTGTGAGAACAGACCTGACGGGAGGTTTTATTAAACCTACATTATTCACAAAAATCGCGTTCTATTACCACGTCCTTCAGGGCGTGGGATTAAGAAACTAAAGCATAATGACTTAAAAATCCTGAAAAATTTAATTTCATAAATCTAAAAATTTT
>CAYNDN010000099.1:0-11377 GCA_964395075.1 uncultured Lentimicrobiaceae bacterium
GCCGGGATGAAATATGGATTGCGGCCAAAAATCCATGCCAATGAACTGGATTATTCCGGTGGTATTCAGGTGGGGGTGAAATACAACGCACTTTCTGTTGACCACCTGGAATTTACCGGTGAAGAAGAAATCGAGGCTTTGCGCGATTCCGAAACCATGCCTACCATTTTGCCGGGAGCCGCTTTTTTCCTGAATATGAAATATGCCCCGGCCCGTGAGATGATAGATGCCGGCCTCCCGGTAGCTATGGCCAGCGACTTCAACCCGGGATCTTCGCCCTCCGGAAATATGCAACTCATCCTTTCGATGGCAAGCATCCTATACCGCCTAACGCCTGAAGAAGGATTGAACTCCACTACCATCAACACGGCTTATGCCATGGGCCTCAGTGAGGAACTGGGCAGTATCGCCATTGGCAAAAAAGCCAACGTCTATATCACAACCCCAATTCCAAACCTGGAATTTATGCCATACCATTATGGCTCAAATAAGGTGGAGCAGGTGATTATAAACGGGGAGTTGAAATAGGTGCTGCTATTCTCCGGTGGCAGCTAAGTATTGCATGTCTTGTCAGGTTTTTTTGAAACTTGTCAGGTGGGGTGTCAAATTGAGAATTATCCAGGTGTGTTAAATTGGGAATTATACAAATACATATTTTTGAATTGTTAATCAAAAAGGAAATGAAATGAAAGGCATAGTTTTCACAGAGTTTATAGAAATGGTGGAGGAAAAATTCGGGTTTGTGGTGTCGGAAAAAATTATCAGCAATTCCGATCTTCCATCTGGTGGTGCCTACACGGCTGTTGGTACCTACGATTTTAATGAAATGGTTCAGCTGGTGACCAACCTCGGAAAAGAAACCGGACTTGAAATACCTAAATTGCTCTATGTGTTTGGCGATCATCTGTTTGGGAGGTTTTACAATGTTTACCCCCATTTTTTTGAAGGAAAGAAAGATACGTTTGAATTTCTGAGTAATATTGAAGATTATATTCATGTTGAGGTGAAAAAGCTTTACAGCGACGCACAATTACCAAAAATTGCAACTACCATTTCTGAAAACGGCAATGTGATGACGATGGTTTACAAAAGTCAGCGAAAAATGGGAGACCTGGCGTTGGGATTGATTAATGGCTGTATAAATCATTTTAAACAGGAAATTGAAGTGGAGAAAACCAAAGTTGTTGATGACGGAAGTGAAGTGACATATACACTAACAAGAAAATAACTAACCTGAGCCAAATACATGGATGAACTGGAGGCCATAAAACGGGCGTTGAAGCGGGAACGTGCTGCACGTAAACAAGCTGAAGCTGTTATCGAGAAAAAATCGCTTGAGATTTATCACACAAATCAGGAGTTGAAGAAGCTCAACAATTCACTGGAACAAAAAATTCAGGAACGTACCAGCGAGATTGAAGCTTCGCGGCAACAACTGCTCAAAGCCAAAGAAGAAGCCGAGCGCTCAACAAAAGCAAAGTCGTTGTTTTTGTCGAACATGAGCCACGAAATCCGTACTCCGCTCAATGGAATAATCAGCATTACGGATATCATGTTGCGTGAAACCGATGAAAAAAATATCTGCGAAATGCTCGGGACTGTTAAGTACTCGGCCGATCATCTCCTAAGCATAATTAATGATATCCTGGACTTTTCAAAAATTGAATCCGGTAAGATAACCTTCGAAAATATCATCTTCAACCTAAAAGAAATGGTTGACAATCTGATGAAGGTGATGCAGTTTAAAGCCAGCGAAAAAGGTATTAACTTTAAGCTGGATTGGGATAAAGATATTCCGGATAATATTGCCGGCGATAAAGTGAAACTCAGTCAGATATTGACCAATTTGCTGGGAAATGCCTTTAAATTCACCGACCAGGGCCTTGTAAACCTTACCGTTAAAAAACTTGGGCATGTTTCCAATAAAAAAGTAAAACTCGGTTTCTCAGTTTCCGATAGTGGAGTAGGAATTCCGAAAGACAGGTTGGAAAGTGTTGTCGAGAGCTTTACTCAATCTTCGCAATCCATCACCCGAAAATTTGGAGGAACAGGACTTGGGCTTACCATCACAAAACGTCTTGTGGAGTTGCAGGGCGGAACAATCCACGTAAAAAGTGAAGAAAATAAAGGCTCTGTATTTACTTTTGTGTTGGATTATGAAATTTCTGAAACAAAAGCCAAAACACAAAAATCAGCACACCCTCACGAACGAAAAGGCCTGGAAGGCAAACGAATACTTATAGTTGAAGACAACCAGATAAACCAGTTTGTTGCTGTTAAAATTTTAAAGAACTGGGGCATTCAGACCCAAATTTGTGAAAATGGCGAAGAAGCTATCCGGCTGTTAAGCAGTAAAACTTTTGATTTGATTCTGCTTGATCTGCACATGCCTGTGATGGACGGATATGAAACCTGACGTGTAATCCGGGACAGAAGCTCAACAGTGATTGATCATGATGTGAAAGTAATAGCGCTTTCTGCCGATGCTTTTACCGAAAACCGGCAACGTATCCTCGATGTGGGTATGAATGATTTTACCACCAAACCCATAAACCAGGCAGAGCTCTTCGATAAAATATTTGTTTTATTAAACAGCAAAGGGGAATAACATGAATGATGATCAATATAAGATTTTTGGTGAAGATACAGGATTTTTAAACCAGCTAGTTGGTGGCCTGTCTGATGCTGTTTTTGTGGTGAATTCTGATATCAAAGTGGTTTACCACAACAAAATCTTTGCAACCTTGTTTGGCGAATCCGGCGAGCAACTGTTGGGGAAGCGATTTGGCGCATCCATTGGATGCAAGGGCCATGAAAAGAAGTATCCCGAGGCAATCTGCAGCCATTGCAAACTCAGGTCAACAATGCTTGCCACAATTACCAATGCATCCGATCAGGAAAAACGAACTGTAGTGTTGGAGATGGCAACCGGTAACCGTGAAGAATTGCGCCTGATTCAATTTAAAAGTAATTTTATGGAATACCAGGACAAAAAATATGCTGTGGTAGTTTTAAATGACCTAACTCATATTGGCAACGAAACACTGGAGTTTATCAATAAGTTTTATGAGGCAGGTGAGTGAAGCATGGTTATTCTATATAGGCCATCCCGGGGAGGTTGGATCAGGTTAGCGTTAAGCATTTAGTACCTACACCGGATAAGGTTGTCATACTGATGGATACCACCTGTTTTGGAAAGGAATTCCGTGAAGTGCTATTTAAAGATACTAATTGAAAACAAGTTTATTAAAATAAAATACCCGCCTTTTGCTACCGCCGCCAGCTTCGCTGTTTCGCAGGGTTTGATATCCGTAGGCCAGAAAATTATCGCCATACCAGTGCCTGATCATACCTTCTGAATTTTCGAGCTGCACATCGCTGATATATTTGGTGGATATCCTTGTTTTTTCAACATTGCCGAGCCGCTCATAGCCCTCCACAACCTTGGAGTGAATTTTCCCGTTGTGGTTATAAAACATAACTACCGTGTTGCTGTCCACAATAAAATCCACACTTTTGCGCAATTCCATGGAACGTTTGTCCCAGATTTTAATGCCATTGGTCCATTGCAAATCGCCTTCGCGGTTAACGCTTACGGCAAAAGCGTTAAAATATCGGTAACCATCGAACACATTGTAATAGTAAGGCATTGGCCTGCCATAAAAATCGTAGGACATGGTTGACACCTGGTGGTATTCGGGGTAATAAGCTTCCACAAGCAAAAGAAAATCATCCCCAATTATTTTCAGATCGTGGATCAAAAAATCATAATATAAACTTTGAGGGCGGCCTTTCTTTTTCTGTTTTTCGATGAGGCTTTGCACAGTGGCCAGTTCCTCGTTATTAAGAATTTCGGTGATATTTTTAAAATCAAGCAGCTTATGAAACCGGATAAATTTCTGCTGGCCATTTTGAATTTTGGCAATATAGAAACCTTCTGATTCTTCACCCGGCGCGGCTTCCTCGCTGTAGGTCACACTGCCGTTCATGTTATTAAAACTTCCGAGGACGAAAATTTCATCATTGGACTGAAAAGATAATTGGGCGTTGATCAGTTTTTCCGATTCCCGCGTGGGAGCTACAAAAACTGAGGATTTAAGGTTACCTGATAAATCATAGGTGTTCACATAAAGTGAACTGTTTTTCCGGGAAGTATAAATATTTACCGCCAGCAAAATTGACCGGTTTGCCGTATCCACTTTCACATCCTCGATGAATGTTGGGTTCTCGCTATAAATGGTGGGCAAGTCTTCGCCTTTCTCCATGTCCCTGATCAGAAAAAGTGCCGATTCCTTGGGGAAATTAAAACCGGCAACAAAATATTTTCCTTGTACCTGGAATTCAACAATGCGTGCTTTTTCGGGTGTAAAAATACCCTCGATCTTCGAATTGCCTGTGAGGATATCGAGGGTTAACAATTGGAGGTTATGTTCATCGCTGCGGGGTTTGGATTCTTTTTGAAAAACAAGATGCAGGGATTCGTTTTCAAGATAATCTTTCCTGAAGGAAAAATCCTTAAAAATGCCAATTTCTTTAGACCAGAGTGGCTCGAGGTTCTTATCATAAAAAATAAATATCCAGGCTTTCGAAAAGGGGTCGATATCTTTCACGCTCTGGTAAAACATGAGTACACCCTTTTCGCCGCATGGCACCAGCTCAAACACCTCGGCACGGGCATTAAACTCCACCCGCACAGGGCTTCCGTCACCCTGACTGAACAGCCGCCCGGGAAGTAAAAACCAAATAAAAAGTATGGTAAGAATTATTCGCTTCATTAAATTCAATATTCAGTAATACTAAACAAGGGACAGAATAATTTATTTTTCATAAACAAAAAAAGTGCCCCATTGCTGAGACACTTTTTTAAAACCAAATATGTTATCCTATCCGGAAAACAAAAAAAAACCGTAACTAATCAGTGTCTTTGAAGTCGCTTATAAGTTGGACTATAAACTATGTTTATCTCTTTGAGGGGAATTAAATGGCAAATTCATTATTCCCCGGCATAAATGCCAGGGCTACAGAAAACTTGATTTTATAAACAGTCATTGATTTGTAACAAAAATCCTTATAAGAAATCATAAAAAGACCGGCCTTTCTCAGCCTTCTCTAACTTCTTACTTCTACCATCTACTATCTATCTTCTATCATCTAACTTCCACCTTCTAACCTCTGTTTTCTTAATGAGGCGGCGCATCTTTCTTACAGCATGCCGGAAGTTTCTCATATGCTTCGGGGTCGGCCTCCATCTCATCGGCATCGTAACCAATTTTGGTGATGGCCTTTTTCAAGGTTTCTTCATCGGTCTTTTTGGTCTTATATTCAATGGTTATCACTTTTGTTTCCAGATCTACTTTCACGTCCTTTACGCCTTTTTTAAAGGCCATGTTTTCGAGCACACGCTCCTCGCACATGCCGCATACTACAGATGACTGAATTTCGATGGTTTCTACTTTCTTTTTCTTTTGCTTGTCCTGGGCCGAAACGCCCGCACTAAACAAAATTGCTATGGCCAAAAAAGCCACTGATGTTAATTTGATCATTTGTGTTTTCATGTCTTTTCGTTTTTAAGTTATTCGTTATTAAGTTATTCGTTATTAAGTTATTTGTTATCCGTTATTTGTCATTAATTTTCTTGCGCTATGCGCTACGCTCTTTGCGCTACGCCATTCCAATTTCCTCTACCTTCTAACCTCTACCTTCCACCCTCCACCTAATCATCCCTCTCAATTGCAAACCGCACCCCCGCATAAACCTTGATTCCCATAATCGGTGCATATACCATCGAAGCATCGAAGTAAGGTCCGTAAGGATCGTTCGGGGCAAGAATGGGATCATCCTGGGTGTAATTCAGCAGGTTCTCGCCACCGATGTAAATGCTCCAATTCCTGAAGTAGCGTGTAACCTGAGCATTCAGGATGGTATAAGCCGGATATTCTTCCGGTCGTTGAAATTCCGCCGGGTTCATGGTAGTATTCGGGAAACGGCCATCACCATTCAACTGCGTGGTGAAATCGAACTGCCAGCGCTTGAGCCTTGTGGCATACGACATAGTCAGCAATCCTTTGTAGCGATTCACCATCGGTTTACGCAGCAGTTCATCATTCATTGTCACCTTCACATCGTTCCACCTGAAAGCGGCAACCACATCCAGGCCGCGAATCAGCTCATAGCTGGCCTCCACCTGGAAACTATTGGAAAACGACTTCCCGTCGAGATTATAGATATTAATTTCCGACACATCGGAATCCACATCTACCACCACCTGGTTTTGAAAATCAGTACGGTAAAAATCTGCGCTCAGCGTAAGTTCTTTTCCGAGCACGTCAATATATCGGGTAAGATTGATCCCATAATTCCAGGCTTCTTCCTGGTTCAGGCTTTCAGCCATAACAATGTGGCGTGAACTTGCCAGCAGCGAAACATTTTCTGCCAGCACCCTTGCGGTACGGTAACCCTTTCCTGCCGAAGCCCTCACCACCGTTTGCGGCGTAATAAAATATTTTACATGAAACCGTGGCGTGTAAAAAGTCCCGAAAACATTATGAAAATCTGCACGCATCCCGGCAATCACGGTAAGCTTTTCAGGATTGGTGTATGTATATTGAAAAAACATACCCGGCACACGCTCACGCAGGGAGAAAGCACTGTCGTTGAGACTTTCGTCATAAAAGTCGTAACGGTAGCTGGCCCCGGTGCTGATCATATTCTGGGTATTCCCGATATAAGTGTTGAAGATAAGGTTGCTGTAGAGGCTGCTTTGGCTGGCATCGTATTTCCGCAATCCAAAAAATGAATTCTGCTCGTGGTATGTGTATGAATTGATAAAACCAATGCTGGTTGACGGCCTGGTAAAAATGATCCCGTTTTTCCAGAAAGCCTGCACTCGCTCGGTGTTGATATTCAATCCGTAGGGATTGGAGATAACGCGCTCATCATCCATACTAAAATCCATCTGGCCGCCGGTACGGTCTTCGTGAATGTACTGAAACCCAAATTGTGTCCTGTACTTTTCACCGAAATATTTCCAACGGTTGAAAAAATTGTATTGCGTATAAAGCGGCTGATCCAGAAAACCATCACCGTTATTGTCGTGACGGGTATTGTTGCTACTTGCATGGCCGTATATCATCGTACTCCATTTATCAGAGAGTTTTGTGGCAGCATTCATATTACCCTCCACGCGGCCAAAAGCATCAGCAAAAGCATTCAGATATAGAATCTCGCTATGGTCGGGTTTTTTGTATTCCACATTGATCTGTCCCGTTATCGACTCATAGCCGTTGACCACTGCAGCTGCACCTTTCGAAACCTGTATCGATTCCATCCAGGTTCCCGGCACATACATCAGCCCAAAGCTGTTGGCCAGGCCATAGTAATTCGGGATATTCTCTGTCATGAGTTGGGTATAAGTTCCCGCCAGCCCAAGCAACTGAATTTGCTTTGCACCGGTAACCGCATCGCTGTAGTGTACGTCCACCGAAGCATTGGTTTCGAAACTCTCGGAAAGGTTACAGCACGCAGCCTTTGTTAATTCGGCGCTGGTAATATTCTGGGTAAGGATGGGATCCATTCTGGAAATGCTGGCTCCGGCTCTGCGGGCAGTAATTTCGATGCCTTCCAATTCTTCAGAGGCAGCAAGATGAATTTTTAAGCCACGCATATCCCCGGTCACCTGTAAGGTGTCTTCCTGGTATCCAATGTAGCTAAAAACCAGGTATTGCGCATCATTCCCGCCGGCACCTTCAATTATGAATTTGCCGTTGATATCTGAAATGGTTCCATCCAGACTATAAGCCCAATAAATATTTACCCCGGGAAGCGGTGTTTTTTTGCCCTTTTCACCCAATCCAAAAACTTTTCCGCTAACTGTTTGAGCAGTGATGGCCGGAAGTATAAATAAAATTGATATAATTATTAATCCTAATTTCTTCATAATTAATTGGTTTTGTTGTGATAACAAAAATTATCCGATATTTAGGTAATAAATAACGGCGTTTTAAAACGAAAAGAAAAAATGGATTAACAGGCGATCTTGAGCGAATGGCAAAAAATCACAAAATCCCGAACAGGAATTTTCGGGGGAGATTTATCGGATTTTTCCAGGAAACCATGGATGGATTTTTCTGCAATGGATTCCGCATCTATAATTTGTAACAGGAAGTTTTCAAGATTTGGAAAGTGTAAAACCAAATCCCTGGATTTGTCAAAATCATTCTTAAGCTTTACAAAATGATTTTCTACCTCACAACAATCAGCATCCTGGCAATTATGGTCGGAAGTTTCATTAACCGGACAACAGCTAGCATCCTGTTCGTGCAGCAAATTACATGTGTTGGATTTTTGAGTGTCGATGCAACATTCTTCGATAGCAATGAGTGAAATATCTTCAGAGCCGCAACAGTCGCAATCATGACTGTAAATGTGAAAACCACTTGTGGTGGCCAACACAACCAAAGCCAATAAAACTGCCGATATTTTCTGAATCAATTTAATCATTTAGATATTTCAATAAATTAAAACGCAAAGATAATTGATCTTGTTTAGCATAAATTTTTTATTATTGTTAAAAATTTGTTAATCTGTTAACAAACCAATTACCAATCATTACTTCGGGCAGAGAAATCAAGGAGTATGGCATAATTTAACTATTCATATCAATCAAAAAATCATTCAATATGGAATTTGAAATACTAAAATTGAACATCGACGAAAACATCGCGGTAGTAACCATCAGCCGGCCAAAAGCGATGAATGCGCTCAACACAAGGTTTTTCAACGAAATGGATGCGATGGTGGAAAAAATCAGCAGCATGCCCCAAATCAAGGTTATGGTGATCACCGGCGAGGGTAAAGCCTTTGTGGCAGGCGCCGACATCGCCGAAATGGTGAACAAAAACCAGCAGGAGGGCAGCACGTTCTCCCGGCTTGGGCAAAACACGTTTCGTTCGCTTGAACTCATGGAGGTACCCGTCATCGCTGCCATCAACGGATTTGCCCTTGGGGGCGGTCTGGAACTGGCTATGGGTTGCGATTTCAGGATTGCCAGCACGAAAGCCAAATTCGGCCAGCCCGAAGTAAATCTGGGCCTCATCCCGGGGTATGCCGGCACACAGCGACTACCACGATTGGTCGGCATGGCCGATGCGCTCTACCTTTTGATGACGGCTGATATGAT
Organism: uncultured Lentimicrobiaceae bacterium; assembly: GCA_964395075.1. Taxonomy (GTDB): domain Bacteria; phylum Bacteroidota; class Bacteroidia; order Bacteroidales; family 4484-276; genus SABY01. Next base: position 9,179 of record CAYNDN010000099.1, read on the forward strand.
TGGTGCCGAGGATGCCCTGAGAATTGGCCTCGTGCAAAAGGTAACGGAACCCGAAACCCTCATGGATGAAGTAATGAAGACCGCCAAAAATATCGCCGCCAAAGGCCCAAAAGCTGTAAAGCTCATCAAGAAAGTAACACGTGAGGGATATGCTATGGAATTTGACCAGGGTGCCGAACTGGAAGCCACACATTTCGGATCACTCTTTGGCAAAGGCAACCAGGGCGAAACCGGAATGAAAGCATTTTTGAATAAGGAGAAACCGGAGTGGGGATAAGGTTATTGGGTTAATCGTTATTGGTTATTAGAAATTCTGAATTAATGTTAAATAAAGAATTTCAAAGTAGCCGATACAACGTAGTTGAAAATCGAAGTGAATACTTCGATAAACGTACAAACTATATGACTTTACGCAATAACTGAATAACTCAATAACCAAATAACAATTAACCAATAAGATGTTTTTAAAATTTCAAAACAATTTCCAAAAGAAGAAAAATACAGCCTGAAAGATCCGAAGAAATTGGCAAACTACTTTATTATATGATCGAAAACCCGGAAAAGTTCAAATAACAAAAAAAACTGCTGACTGCCAACTGTGGACTGCCAACTACCAAATTTAATGGTTCTTAATCGTTGGGCAGAAATGAACAAACTCACTAATAAACATAACCATTGGTGAATGTAATAACCAAAAGTTATTATCTTTGACAAAAAAAGGACGATGTATTCAAGGTACTTGAGTGACATAATCAGGAAGAAAATTGGCTCCGGAAAGGCAATTGTTGTAATTGGCCCCAGGCAGGCGGGAAAAACAACCCTCGTTGAATCAATCCTTGAAACAAAGGAATACCTGCTACTTGACGGGGATGACCCTAAGACAAGAAAACTTTTAACATTTCCGAATACAGAGCAAATCCGTTCAATAATTGGTAACCAGAGAATTGTTTTCATTGACGAAGCCCAAAGGATCGAAGGAATCGGGCTCACCATGAAAATTATTACTGACAGGTTTAAAGATGTTCAGCTCATTGCAAGTGGTTCTTCTGCATTTGATTTATCAAATAAGATAAATGAACCATTGACCGGCAGAAAATGGGAGTATAAATTGTTCCCGTTATCCTGGGAAGAATATGAAAAACAACATGGCTATCTTTATTCAGAACAACAATTGGAAAACAGGCTACTGTATGGATTTTACCCTGACGTTTTAAACCATAGCGGAGATGAAATCATCATTTTGAAAAACCTTGTAACCAGCTATTTATACAAGGATATTTTTTCATTTGCTGAAATGCGAAAACCTGAAGTACTTGATAAATTGGTTCAGGCCCTGGCACTTCAGGTTGGAAGCGAGGTGAATTATTCTGAATTGGCTCAGATAGTAAATGTCGATAAAAATACCATCAGTAAATACATTGATATTCTTCAAAAAGGATACATCATTTTTAAATTGGGTAGCTTTAGCCGTAATGTCAGAAATGAAATAAAAACCAACAAGAAAATTTATTTCTACGACAATGGGGTTAGAAATATGGTCATCGGAAATTTTGATCCCATTGATTTGAGAACTGATAAAGGTGCTTTATGGGAGAATTTCTTAATAGCTGAAAGGGTTAAGCAAATTGAATACAAGCAAAGTCTTGCACGATTTTTTTTCTGGAGGACAAAACAACAGCAGGAGGTGGATTTTGTGGAAGATGTTGGCGGCAAAATTTATGGGTATGAATTCAAATGGAATAAAAAGAAAAACGTAAGGTTGCCAAAAACATTTACAGATGCTTACGGCGCGAAAGGGATGGTAATTGATAACGAAAATTTCAGGGATTTTGCGATTATTTGAAAATGCAAAACCCGGGAACATTGCCTTCAACCATACAGGATTTCACTTTAAACAGAACTTTTCTTTATTTATAACACATAAATCCAAAATATGACCTACGACGAAAGATTACAAAAAGTAAGTGTGCTGGGCGCCGCCGGAAAAATGGGCAGCGGCATCCTGTTGCTCACGGCCGTGGAAATGGCCAACCTAAGCTTGAAGCCCGAAAACAAGGGCAAAACTTATGTCCTCAATGCGATCGACATCTCCGATGAAGGCCTGGCCGGACTGATGAAATACCTGCGGGTACAGGTAAAGAAAATTGCTGAAAAGAAAATGGTCTGGTTGCGCCAGGCTTATGCCGACCGCAAGGACCT
>CAYNDN010000100.1:0-2479 GCA_964395075.1 uncultured Lentimicrobiaceae bacterium
TTGGTTGTTTATTATTTAAACCCGCCATAAATGACGGGGCAAAACATATTCCCACTGTTTATTTCTCTTTCTGAAATTTTCATGAATTACTGAGGTTAGGATTCCGGAGCATGCTCCGGCATTAGCTTTCAGGAACAAATAATACAACCCCGAAGCATGCCCCCCATATACTCCGCAACCTGACTTGCCATCACGATGTAATTACCCTTTATGTGATTTTTATTAAAAACCTGTTTCTTAAAAATGGTCAATTCCTGAACAAAGTCTATTTTTATGGCGTTATTTGCGCAAACAGGAAATCAAAAAAATGGAGTTGTTTTTTCCCATAGCTGCAATTTTTGCCCTATCATTTTTGGCACCGCTCATCGAGAGTCGGTTTCCTAAAGCTGTGGGTTGGATCCTTGCAATCTTTCCGGCATTTTCGTTTTTCTACTACCTCTATCGTGCCATTGATATCGGTTACGATGTTGCTATTTATGAAGTAATCAACTGGATTCCTTCCATCGGTGTAAACCTTTCATTTTATCTGGATGGCCTGAGCTTGCTGTTCCTTTTGCTGGTTACAGCCATTGGTTCGCTGGTACTTATCTACTCAGGATACTACATGCAAAAGTATGCGCTTAAAGACCGTTTTTACATGTACCTGCTGTTTTTTATGGCATCCATGATGGGGCTTGTTTTATCGGGAAACCTGATTTCGATGTTTGTATTCTGGGAACTGACCAGCGTGAGCTCGTTTATGCTGATCGGGTTTTTCCACGAAAAAGGCGAATCCCGGTCAGCTTCATTGCAGGCACTGCTGATAACCGTACTTGGCGGATTGGCCATGCTTGCAGGTATTGTATTGATAAACCAGGTTACCGGCACCTACGAACTTATTGAGCTGTTTTCGGCCCGTGAAGCTTTACAAAACAGCTCGTTCTATCTGCCCGTTTTATTGCTGATTATGGCTGGTGCTTTTACCAAATCAGCCCAATTTCCGTTTCATTTCTGGTTGCCCAATGCCATGGCCGGCCCATCGCCGGTGAGTGCATTTTTGCATTCAGCCACCATGGTTAAAGCCGGAATTTATATCCTGATGCGCCTGGCCCCCCTTTTGGGCGGAACCATCGAATGGAGAACCGGACTCACCATTTTTGGGGTTGCCACCATGTTTATCGGTTCCTATTTTGCACTCACCCAAACCGACCTGAAAAAAATCCTTGCCTACACAACCATCAGTGCATTGGGAACATTGGTTCTACTTGTGGGCATCGACACCAAAGAGTCTATCAAGGCTGCGATCATTTTCCTAGTGGTTCATTCATTATACAAAGGATCGTTGTTTATGATCGCCGGATCGATTGATAAAAAAACCGGCACACGTGATATTGAACTCTTAGGCGGACTTCGAAAACAAATGCCTTTTACCACCATTGTGGCTCTGGTTGCACTATTCTCGATGGCCGGATTGCCGCCGTTTATCGGATTTATAGGCAAAGAGTTGATTTATGAAGCCAAGGTTGCTTTGCCGGCAGCTTCCAATTTTCTGCTATATACCGGAATAGCTTCAAATGTTTTTATGGTTGCTGTTTCAGCAATATTTGCCTGGACAGTATTTTTTGGGAAGCCGGGAAAAACGCCTCTACATCCCGTTGAAACACCCTTCAGGCTTTGGCTTGGCCCCGGCGTGCTTGCCGTATTAAGCCTTGCCCTGGCTTTATTTCCCGGTTTTTTCGCCCAAAATGTGATCAGTCCGGCCATCAGCTCCGTTATGGCCGAAGACATCAATGTTAAGATAAAATTATGGCACGGATTTAACCTCGTATTGCTTTTGAGTGCAATAACTGTTGCTCTCGGTGCATTGATTTTTATTTTCAGGGGCACCATTATCCCTTTGCTGCGGGGCATTAACTCCCGCATGGTTCGTTTTAGTTTTTCAACCGAGTTCGGTAAACTGATTGATGGCTTTCTTGTTTTTACCAAAAAGAAAACAGACTTTGTCCAGGGAGGTATCCAGCGGTTTTACCTAATGGTGATCTTTTTGGTTACTTCAGGATTTGTTTGGTATCAATTGTTTTACACCCGTTTTTGGGAGGTCCGGTTGGATTTCAGTTCCGTACAATATTATTTGCTAGGGCTTGTGGTGATTATGGTTGCGGCTACACTACTCACCGTACTTACCAAATCGCGGTTAACAGCCATTATTTCAATGGGCGTTGTAGGTTGGGGAATAGCGCTGTTATTTGCATTTTATGGCGCAGTTGATCTCGCCATTACACAAATCATGGTGGAAACACTCGTGCTGGTGCTGTTTGTGATGGTGATCTATCATCTGCCGGTTTTCAAAAACTTCAGTTCAAAAGCCTCCCGAATCCACGATGGCGTGATAGCTGTGATATTTGGCGGGTTCATGACTGGCCTGACACTGAAAGCAGATTACCTGGATCTGTCTCCGAATATTTCTGAATATTTTAATGAAAACAGCTATATTATTGGC
>CAYNDN010000100.1:2489-11375 GCA_964395075.1 uncultured Lentimicrobiaceae bacterium
GGCAAAGGCAGAAACATCGTTAATGTTATCCTGGTAGATTTCAGGGCATTAGATACCATGGGTGAAATCGTTGTACTTGCCATTGCCGCTGTGGGTGTATTTTCGCTGATGCGGCTTAAAATAAGGAAGGTGAAAGGAGGGGCTGCAAAATGAGCTCACAAATCCTGCATATCGCTGCGAGATACATCAAACCCATGTTTTTGATCATCTCGGTTTTGGTGCTTTACCGGGGCCATAACCTGCCCGGTGGCGGATTCATAGGGGGTTTGCTTGCTGCATCAGGTTACATTTTTTATATGATGGCTTATGATGTGAAGTCCACCGTAAAAAAGATGTGGATCAAACCATTCCAATTGATGGGGCTTGGTTTGCTGATCGCTGTTTCAAGTGGCTTTTTTGGCTTTTTCAGTACTGATCCTTTCATGACAGGGCAATGGATAGATGTATTTGGAATCAAACTGGGATCACCAACAGTGTTTGATGTGGGCGTTTATTTTACCGTAATTGGTGTTGTGTTAACCGTAATGACTTCAATATTAGACAAACAAGAATAGATTAGATGGGCCTGATACTTTCCATACTGATAGGGATACTTTATGCTGCGGGTGTATATTTGCTGCTTAGGCGAAGCATTGTAAAAATGATTCTTGGAATTATTTTTATGAGCAATGCCACAAACCTCGTCATTTTCGTTTCGGGCGGATTAACCAAAGCCAGCCCCGCATTTATTGAAGCGGGCAAAACCGCAGCCGAAGCAGATGTTTCCGACCCACTGCCGCAGGCATTAATCCTCACCGCTATTGTGATCGGATTTGGTGTAACGGCATTTGCGCTTGCGCTGATGTACAGGTTTTACAAAACAACAGGAACAGAGGATCTCGACGAAGTGAAGGAGGATGAATCATGAAACTGTTGATATTACTACCCATACTTATTCCGCTGGGAACAATCACCATAGGCCTTTTCACCAGGGGTTCCAAAGGTGTGCAACAAATCATTGGTATTGGTGGTATTGTGCTACAGTTCATCGTTTCTATCGTTATTTTCCGCACTGTATCCAACGATGGAATTCAGGTTATCCAATTGGGCAACTGGCCTGCACCATTCGGGATCACCTTTGTTGCCGACCTTTTCAGTTCAATTATGCTTATCATGTCGGGGATAATTGGCCTTGCTGTTGCTATTTATTCCATTTCAACCATCGACAGGTTCCGGCAAAGGTTTTCGTTTTTCCCTTTGGTTAATGCCCTGCTCATGGGTGTGAATGGTGCTTTTCTTACCGGAGATGTTTTTAATCTTTATGTTTGGTTCGAGGTGATGATCCTGGCATCTTTTGTATTACTAACCATGGGTGGAAGCCGCAAACAAATGGATGGTGCTGTAAAATACGTGAGCATGAATCTGATAGCCTCCATGCTATTTTTGGCCGGAATTGGCTTGCTTTACGGAAAAGCCGGAACATTGAATATGGCGGATCTTGCCGTGAAAATTGGTGAATCGGATGAATCGTTATTCCTCAATAGTTCAGCCATGCTGTTTTTTGTGGCTTTCAGTATCAAAGCGGCAGTATTCCCGTTTTTCTTTTGGCTGCCTGCCTCCTACCATACCCCCCCAATTGCCATAACCGCGCTGTTTGCGGGATTGTTAACCAAAGTCGGGGTTTACGCCATGATCCGGTTTTTCACACTGTTTTTCGTTCAAAACCAAGGCTTTTGGCATCCGCTATTACTTATCATCGGAGGTTTAACGATGGTTGTCGGGGTGCTTACAGCTGCTTCACAGTATGATATGCGGAAAATTCTATCTTTTCACATCATCAGTCAAATTGGTTATATGGTGATGGGATTGGGTCTCTTTACGGTTTTGGGAATTGCAGGTGCTATTTTTTACATGGTTCACAATATCATTGCAAAAACCAATACATTTCTTATTGCAGGTATTATAGATAAAATCAAGGGAACGTACGATCTGAAAGCCATCGGGGGATTATACAAACAATACCCTTTCCTGGCTTTGTTGTTTTTAATTGCAGCTTTCGGATTGGCAGGTATTCCGCCACTATCAGGATTTGCCGGTAAACTAATACTCATTATTGGCGGTTTCGAAGATCAAAATTACATGATCACTTCGGTGGCAATTTTGGTAGGATTGTTCACCCTTTTCTCGATGGTGAAAATCTGGAACGAGGGATTCTGGAAAAAACAACCCGATGATGCTGGTGAAACAAAGAAGGTGGTTCCTTTCAGCATGTACTTACCCGTGTTGGTACTTGCTGCCGGAACGATTGTATTGGGCATTTTCGCTGAACCATTTATTAATATTGGTATTGATGCGGCTGAACAATTGATCAATCCGGAAATTTATATCAATACAGTTCTGGGAAGGTAGGATGAAAAAAATTGAAAAATATCTAATTAAAGTTGGCGGGCTGATTTGGTTTGCAGTACTCTACATTGCAGAATTGATAAAGGCCAACATATTAATCGCCAGGGAAATTTTATCTGCCAAACCAAAGATAAGGCCCGGAATCATTAAAGTTGAGCTGGATGCCAGGACAGATCAGGAAATTCTGGCACTAACCAACCTGATTTCGATGACGCCGGGCAGCTTAACGATAGATATTTCTGAAGATAAAAGATATTTATTTATCCATGAGATGTATCTCGAAGACGTAGATAAAACCAAACAGCAGTTAAAAGAGAAATTGGAGAATCGTATTTTAAAAATTACCAGATAATGGAAACAGGCATTTTAAATATTGCTTCGCTTATTGCATTCGGGCTCATTACTATGGGTATGTTACTGGCCGCTATCAGGCTTTTCATCGGCCCGTCAGTTCCTGATAAGATTGTAGCACTCGACCTGATAGCAAGCCTTTCGATAGGTATGGTGCTTACCCTGGTTTTGTATAGTGGCGAAAGTGTTTATCTTGATATTGCCATATTCATTGCCCTGATCGTTTTTATCGGTACAGTGGCCATATCCAAATATCTAAAAAGACGTGTTTATGATAAGTGAGTGGATTGCAGCCATATTGCTCCTATTTGGTGCAGGATTTATGCTGATTGCAGGAATCGGTATTTTGCGCTTTACTGATCTTTATCTTCGTATGCATGCTGCCACTAAAGCCCCTTCGTTGGGTGTGTTTTTAATGGTAGTAGGGATCATAGTTTTTTTTGGCGAGATTCTTTTTGTGGTGAAAGGCACACTGATTATTCTTTTTATTTTCATGACAACACCCGTTGGCAGCCACATGCTATCGCGTACGGCACACCTGATGAATGTGCAAAAAAGCAAAGAAACGCTTGTGGATGAATTATCCGACTATGATGAAAAGCTAAACTCCAGAAAGAAATAATGGCAGAAACTGATTTAACCCGTGTGGTTCACATCAGGAATTGGTAACCAGTTTAAAACCTATACCATGCACATTGATCAGTTCCACGTTTTTATCCCCTTTGAGGAACTTACGAAGTTTGGTAACATATACGTCCATACTCCGGGCATTGAAATAGCTGTCGTCGTTCCAGATTTCTTTCAAAGCATAACTTCTGTCAAGCACATCATTCAGGTTCATAGCCAGCAAACGAAGCAGGGCCGCTTCTTTTGAGGTAAGTTTTTGCTCATTGCCATCAATTTTTAGCAACTGGCGATTGAAATCAAAAATATACTCCCCAATTCTAAACACATTGTTTTGAATTTCACCACCGCGTCTTTCATGTGCCCGGCGCAGTATGGCCTGAATCCGAACAAGCAACTCCTCCATACTGAAAGGTTTAGTCAGGTAATCGTCGGCACCCACTTCAAAACCTTTGAGTTTGTCTTCCTGCATCGATTTTGCAGTAAGAAACAGGACAGGGATATTTTTATCTTTTTCTCTGATCTCTTTTACAAGCGTAAACCCATCCTTTACAGGCATCATTACATCAACAATACAAAAGCCATAGCCACCCTTCTCATAGGCATTCCAGGCCTCCTGGCCATTTACACAGAGGGTAGTTTCATAACCTTTTACTTCAAGATATGACTTTAATACATTGCCAAGGTTCTTATCATCCTCAGCTAACAATACTTTAACTTTTTCGTTTCCCATAGTCATGGAATTATTGGTTTTGGAAAATTTTAAGATCGTAAAATTAACATTTTTTAAACTAACCAGTAATAAATGCTACAAATTCACTAAAACAAATTAATTTTTTATGATGTATTTTTCTGTTTACTTTTACCACTGAAGGGTAAATACAAGCAAAATTTTGAACCTTTCTTCAATTCACTATCAACAGTAATCTTACCACCATGAAGTTCAACAATAGTTTTTACATAGCTTAACCCCAGCCCGAAACCCTTTACATCGTGAATGTTACCCGTTGGCACCCTGTATAATTTATCAAATATTTTACGCTGATTGTCCTTGCTGATACCCATCCCATTATCTGAAATACATACCCTGACACCGTCGGGATAATTATCGGTAATTATTTTTATCAACGGTTTTCTGGGTGTGTATTTGTTTGCATTATCTATAATATTCGACAGAACACTGGTTATATGTGTTTTGTCGCAACTTATAATGGTTTTCACAGCATGATAGGCTCGTTTTATTTCTCCATCTTTTACTTCCACCTGAATTCCGATATTGTTGATCACATCATCAATCAGTTCATGAATATTTACTTTTTCGCGGTTAAGCTTAAAATTATCTTTTTCGATGGCAGCAGCTTGCAAAATTTTCTCTGCAATACCACCAAGACGGTTATTTTCATCGTTTATCACCTTTAGATAGTTATCAGAAAGCAACGGATTTTTTTTGATCTCCCGATCACCAAGAGCCTCACAAGCCAGCGAAATGGTTGAAATTGGCGTTTTAATTTCATGCGTCATATTATTGATGAAATCACTTTTCATTTCTGATAGTCGTTTCTGCCATACGATAACTTTAATCACATAAACAAACAACATCAGGATAATTACGATAAGAATGAGTGAAATAAAAATAATTGAGGCCATCTGTTTGAGCAAATACCTTATCTCATAAGGAAAATAAATCATAAGGTAATTTGGTGTTTCTGAAATTTCATGTGGATAGAGTGTAAAAACCAAACCTTCATCCTGTAGCTTATTTTTATATTTCCCTGACCTGTCTATGATCAACTGATCCGTTCTGGTTGAATAAACCCCGTATTCAAATTGCGTTTCAATATTATGGCCTCTTATTTCCTGGTGCAGAAGCGAATCAAGCACATCCGGGTTCAGATGGTCTTCAATTTTAAAAATTTCATTATTCTCAATCATCTCATTGATAACCTCCTGAGCCAGTTCAGTTTTTCGCACCATTTTTTCAATATCGCTGATATCAGAAACATTTTCCATATTCCTGGATAATTCATGCTTAATGGAATCAATGGACTGCAGAAAATGTATCAACTGTTTTTTAGACCTGGCACTTTGGTTGATGGTATTGAGCGTTTTAAGCTTTTCCAATTGATCGATTACCTGGTTGACAGCAGAATTTACCCGGTTTTCAAAATTTGCCCGCTCAATGTGTATTGCATTCCTCACCCAGTAAAGTTGAACTGCCGTTAAACTCAGCAACACAAATGAAACAACTACTATAATTAAATTGATAAGGTTTTTATTCATTAACGAACTCTGTCAAAAATTAAAATCCAGGTAAAAAACCGGCAAATCATATCCATGATAAGAGCACAAAAATATTGGTGAAAATGCCTCAATTTCAATGGTTAACTATATTTAACGTTTGTTAATGTCCTTTAACTTGGGATGCGTATATTCACATGTTACTTTTGCAACAATATAAATCACATAGATATGCCAGATAATTTTTGATGATTTATATTTTGTGCTAAAGATTTCTGATTCATAAATTTTGGTTTTTGGTTTTGAAGTGCAGTCTCCCCGGCTGCACTTTTCTTTTGATACCCTCAGCATTTTTGCATAACATTCAACTTGCTTGTGGCAATATCCTGCAATTTTAAATACCTTTGCCACAACCAAAAAATATTTGCACATGAGTTCACTTAAGCTAAACATCAGCAACTTACGTCAATTCGTTAGCCTGGACGAAATAAAATCGTACCAGAAAAAAGTTGATGCTGCACATATTGCTTTAACCGAAAAATCAGGATTAGGAAACGATTTCCTCGGCTGGGTGGATATCCCCACTGAAATTGACCAAAACCTACTTTCAGAAATAAGCAGCCTTGCAGCAAATTTACGCGCGAAAGCCGAAATCCTTGTTGTTGTGGGAATTGGGGGATCATACCTCGGGGCCAGGGCAATAATTGAAGCCCTGAAACACAATTTCGACTTTCTTTTGCCAACATCCGGAAAACCACTTGTGCTGTATGCAGGTCAAAATTTATCGGAAGATTACATGGCCGACCTGCTTGAGGTATTAGACAGACATGATTACGCCATTAATGTTATATCCAAATCGGGAACTACCACTGAACCGGCTGTTACATTCAGGATTATAAAAAACCACATAGAAGCCAAATATGGCTCTGAGGAGGCAGCATCGCGAATTGTAGCCACTACAGACAAAGCCAGGGGAGCATTGAAGCAACTTGCCGGTGAAGAAGGTTACAAAACTTTCATTGTACCGGATGATGTGGGTGGCAGATATTCAGTATTAACGCCTGTTGGACTGTTCCCCATTGCTATGGCTGGTTTTAACAGCGGCGAACTTGTTCAGGGTGCGGCTGCCATGCGAAAAATGGTTTTATCCAAAACCAGCATCGATGAAAACCCAGCAGCTTTATATGCTGCTGCAAGAAATGCGCTATACGATAAAGGGAAGCTTGTTGAGATTATGGTAAATTACCAGCCCAACCTTTACTATTTCACTGAATGGTGGAAACAACTTTATGGCGAAAGCGAGGGCAAAGAAGGCAAAGGCATCTTCCCGGCCGGAGTGATCAACACCACTGACCTGCATTCGATGGGACAGTATATTCAGGAGGGAGAACGGCGTATTTTCGAAACCGTGCTTTCTGTTGAAAAACCTAAGGCATCCGTTACAATACCTGAAGATGAGTCGAACCTGGATAAGCTCAATTACATTTCGGGAAAAAATCTGCATTTTGTAAATCAAATGGCCGAAGCAGGAACTACGCTGGCCCACATTGATGGTGATGTCCCCAATATGCAAATTTCAATCCCGGAAGTAAATGAATACAATCTTGGACAATTAATTTACTTCTATGAATTTGCCTGTGGATTAAGTGGCTATATGCTCGGTGTAAATCCGTTTGATCAACCTGGCGTTGAGGCCTATAAGAAAAATATGTTTGCACTGTTGGGCAAACCCGGATTTGAAAAAGAAACGGAAGCCATCAGGAAAAGAATAAAGTAAAAATCAGGAGGCATATTCCTCTAAATGCAAGGAGGAATATGCTTTTTCCGCTGCAATTTTTTCGGCACCTTTAATGGAATAATCCTGCCCTATGGCACAGAGGTTTTTATCAACCTTAATCTCAACAATGTATTGTTTATTGTTGCCATTCCCAACTTCTGTAACCACGTTAAAGTCAACCACTCTGCGCTCTTTTTGCGACCATTCTATCAACTTGCTTTTAAAGTTTACTTCGGTATTCACCAGTTCATCAATATCGAAATGAACTTTGATTATACGGTTTATAATAACCTTACAGGTAAATTTGTAACCCCGATCAAGGTACAGCGCACCGATGAAGGCTTCAAAAGCATCTCCTTCCATTGAGCGGAAAAAACTTTTGGTGTCCTGGCTGGATTGTATAAATTTATCCAGGCCAAGCTTGCGCGATAGTTTGTTTAGTTGCTCACGGCTTACAATTTTTGAGCGCATTTCGGTTAGAAACCCTTCGTCCCTGTATGGGAATTTTTTGAAAAGATAATCTGCAACTACTGACGAAAGCACCGCGTCGCCAAGGTACTCCAGCCGTTCGTTGGATAATTTGTGGCCATTGGATTCAACAGCTACTGACCGATGCAAAAAAGCAAGCTTATACAACGAAACATTTCCAGGATAAAACCCGAAAATGTTTCTTATTGAAAAAATAAAATCTTTGTCAGAAGATAAATAACCCTTTAATGTTTTGAACAACCTCAAAGCCCAAAGAATAATTACTCACTATACTTTTTAACCGCAATGCAGGTGTTATGTCCGCCAAACCCAAATGAATTTGAGAGCGCAACATTAACAGTACGCTTAGTTGCTTGGTGGTAGGTAAAGTTTAACGCATTGTCGATATCAGGATCATCCGTAAAATGGTTAATTGTTGGTGGAATGATGTCATTTTTAACTGTCAGTACGGTGGCGATCATTTCCACTGCAGCCGCAGCACCCAGCAGATGTCCATGCATTGATTTGGTTGAATTCAGATTCATCTTGTATGCGTGATCACCAAAAAGGTTTACGATGGCTTTGGGTTCTGCGATATCACCAACAGGTGTGGAAGTACCATGTGTATTAATATGATCAACCATATTAAGTTCCAGGCCGGCTTCTTCAACAGCATACAACATGGCTAGTTTGGCACCAAGGCCATCCGGATGAGGTGAAGTAATATGGTATGCATCTGCAGTGCTGCCTCCGCCAACAATTTCAGCATAAATTTCAGCACCCCTTTTCTTTGCATGTTCATATTCTTCGAGCACAATGGCACTGGAGCCCTCTCCCAGCACAAAACCATCCCGGTCTTTATCAAAAGGACGGGATGCAGTTTTGGGGTCATCATTTCGGGTGGAGATGGCATGCATAGCATTAAATCCACCAATACCTGCAGGGTTTATACCTGCTTCGGAGCCACCAGAAATAATAACTTCAGATTTTCCTAACCTGATGTAATTAAAAGCATCGATAATAGCATGGCCTGCAGACGCGCA
>CAYNDN010000101.1:0-1096 GCA_964395075.1 uncultured Lentimicrobiaceae bacterium
TGGCACAGTGGAGCAAACTTCTTTGCGGTTGGCCCGGGAAAAGTCATCGGGTATAACCGGAATGTGGCAACCATAAAGGAATTGAATAAAAATGGATATGAAGTTATTCCGGCAGCGGAGGTGATTAACGAAAAAATAAATCTTAGCGACTACCAAAAATATGTGGTTACTATTGATGGTTCGGAGCTATCACGTGGTGGCGGTGGCGCCCGATGCATGACCATGCCTGTGAGAAGGAAGGAAGTATCGTGGTAGGTGAGGAATTCGTTAAAGGTTATTTGGTTAATTAGTTATAAGTTATTCGTCATCGGGTAATTGTTCCGTGAGTTTACTACTTTGATCTTACCATAAATTTGTCTTTTATTTGGCCTGAATTAGGTTTTAAATAGTCTGTTGAACTTTATAGATTTCCGAAAACCAATACCAGGATCGAGGCAGTTTATCCCTGGAAGTCAACTATTCAGTTTTTCAATAAAAATAAAACAATTTCCTGCCTTTTAGTATTTTCGCTGAAATTTCTAAACTATGGATTACAAAACCTATTACACCGCCCTCGGGCAGCTCGTTTATGCCATTGCCAAAGCCGATGGTTCCATTCAAACCGAGGAGATCGGAAAGATTTTCAATTTCGTGATTTCCCAACTGGTAGAACTTGAGCAAAAAACCGGCAGGGGTAAGGATGCGCTACTCGCTTTCAATACCGAAAAGGAGTTTCACAGGCTCAGAGATGAAAACAAGTCTGTAAAAGAGGCCTTCCTGAAGTTTGCCGATTTTCTGGACGCCAATAAGGACAACTTCGATGAGAAGATGAAGACCACCTGCCTGAACCTGATGGAAAATGTTGCGTTGGCTTATAACGGTATCGAACCTCCTGAAAAAGCGCTTCTCGACAAAGCAAAAGAAAAAATACAAAATTTGTAGCTCGATTAATACAAAATTATGATCATCGATCTGACCCACACCCTCAAAAACGGAATGCCGGTTTTCCCGGGAGATTCTGCGCCGGTTTTCCAAAAATACTTAACCCACGATAAAGATGGCGCCCAGGTGATCAGGATGGACATGGCTACACATCATGGCACACATCTGGATTGTC
>CAYNDN010000101.1:1106-3230 GCA_964395075.1 uncultured Lentimicrobiaceae bacterium
GGCGGATGGAAAATCAACTGAATCCTCACCAATAGATAATTTTTTTGGAAATGCTTTTATGGCTGATTGTTCAGGGTTTAACACCGGAGAAACAATTTCTGCTTCACATTTCAAGAGTCTGGCCGTAAACTGGAATGAAATAGAATGGATTGTGATTTATACGGGTTGGTATAAGTTCTGGGGAACTGAAAAATATTTCGATCATTTTCCGGTTCTGTCTGTTGAAGCCGCCAATTACCTGGTTGAAAAAGGAATATTAGGAGTTGGACTGGATGTAATCTCCATTGATGCCATCGATTCAAGAGATTATCCAATTCATAAAATTATACTGGGAAACGGGCTTTATATCATCGAAAATTTAACAAATCTGCATAATATAAAAAGTAAATTTTTCAAATTATCGGCCTTGCCGTTAAAGGTATCTGAAGGTGATGGCTCTCCTATAAGGGCAGCTGCAATTTTAGATTAAAAAAGCTTAAAAAGAAATCGGGAAAACTGCTAAGCGATATAAATGTCTAATTTTGTTAGGATTTTGGATGCTTTGATTGAATTAAAAATAAAAATATATGATAGTTAAATTACATTATTCCAACGTATTACCCTTACTTGCCTTACTAACAATTGCTACAGTGGTAAGTTGCGGGAAGAAAGAACAAAAACAACAAGTGGCCCCTCCTGAAATTCCGGTTGTGAAAGTAGAAAGGCAGGATGTTCCGGTATTCCAGGAATTTGTTGGGCAAATTTATGGCCTCAAAGATATTACAATTCGTGCCAGGGTAGAAGGCTTTTTGGAGGGGATACATTTTGAAGAAGGCACCAAAGTAAACAAAGGTCAACTGCTCTATACCATCGATCCTCAGCCCTTTAAAGCAAAAGTTGCTTCGCAAATGAGTGGTGTAGCAGAGGCCAAAACCATGCTGGCAAAAGCCGAAAGCGACCTGAACAGGATCAGGCCGCTGGCAGAAAATAATGCAGTTTCGCAAAGCGACCTCGATGCGGCAGTTGCCCAGTTCGAAGCTGCTCAGGCCAGTGTAGAAGCAGCCAAAGCCAATCTCGAATTTGCTGAAATTGAACTAAGCTACACCAAAATAAAATCTCCCATCGATGGTATCATAGGTAAAACCCAGGCTAAGGTTGGCGATTTTGTTGGGCGCGATCCGCAATCCTCTTATTTAAATGAGGTTTCAAATATTGAGGAAATACTGGTGGAGTTTTTTCTCAGCGAATCCCAATACCTGAGGGTTGTTCGTGAACTGATGGAGCGCAAAGGCAAGATTGAAAAAAAGGATACCGGCGGCCGTGCAGAATTGCGGTTGATTTTAGCCGATGGCAATGAATATGATCAAGTTGGTTATTTAACCTTTATGGACAGGGGTGTCAACCCTTCCACCGGATCTATTTTGTTACAGGCTTCATTTCCAAACCCCGACCGGATTTTGCGTCCCGGTCAGTTTTCACGGGTTGTGGTTGAGATGGATAAAGTTGATAATGCCATGTTGATCCCACAGCAGGTGGTGAATGAAGTTCAGGGAATTTTTAGCGTATTTGTGGTTGACGACAGCGCAAAAGTTGAAAACAGGTCCATCGGGATTTTTGATCAATACAAGGATTATTACATTGTGGAAAGCGGGCTTAAAGGAGATGAAACCATTGTTTTGGAAGGATTACAGAAGGTAAGAAGCGGCATAGTGATACGCCCGGTGGAAACTGTTTATACATCGAAACAAACAAATACCAGGTAAATATGGCTGCTGATAAAGGAAACTTTTTTGTGAGGCGGCCAATTGTCGCCATTGTAATAGCAATAGTCATCGTGATTGTGGGGGCGGTTTCGATGATCGGGTTGCCCATTGAACAGTACCCAAATCTTACCCCGCCAATTGTACAGGTACGAGCCAATTATACTGGTGCCAATGCCGTGAGCGTGGAAGAGTCGGTGGCTACACCATTGGAGCAGCAGATAAACGGTGTCGACAACATGATCTACATGCAGAGCACCAGTGCGCGGGACGGATCGTACACGCTCCGGGTGACATTCGAGTTGGGGACCGATATCGACATGGCAACGGTTCTTGTACAGAACCGCGTGAACTGGGCCATGGCGTCATTACCTCAGGACGTCCA
>CAYNDN010000101.1:3240-8784 GCA_964395075.1 uncultured Lentimicrobiaceae bacterium
AACGCCAACGATGGTTCTATGGTTATTGACATATCTTTCGATGTGGGCACTGATCCTGATATGAACACCGTATTGGCGCAAAACCGCGTTTCAGCGGCTACTGCCAAACTGCCTGAATCGGTAAAGAAATTGGGGGTAACAACCGAGAAGTCACTTCCAAATATCCTTATGTTGATTACACTAACTTCTGAAGGAAAATATAACCAGGAATTTCTGGGTAACTACGCCCTCATCAATATCAAGGATCAACTTGCCAGGATTAAAGGGATCGGCAGGGTTAATGTGATGGGAGCATCAGATTACTCCATGCGTATATGGGTAAAACCTGATCGCCTGGCGCAGTTGGGAATTACCGTTCCCGAAATTCTGGCAGCCATCAATGAACAGAATGTTATCGTTCCCGGTGGTAAATTTGGTGCCGAGCCTGCACCTCCCGGAACCGAATTCACATATACTGTGCGATTACCCGAACGTTTCAACTCACCGGCAGCATTTGGTGATATTGTGATAAGAACCCAGGAAGATGGATCGCAGGTAAAACTTAAAGACATTGCTACCATCAACCTTGGGGTGGAGACGTACAACTCCTTCACCAGGTTAAATGGTGAAACGGCTGCCATTATTGCTTTGTATCAGGCTCCCGGCTCCAATGCTGTTGAGCTTGCGCAGAATGTTATCAATGAGATGGAATTCCTGAAAAATGGTTTTCCCGAGGGTATAAAATATGATGTTTCGCTGGATTCAACGGCACCGATTACAGCCGGTATCCGCGATATTGTTGTTACCCTGATCATCGCATTGGTGCTGGTTATCCTCGTGGTATTTATCTTTATCCAGGACTGGCGCGCAACGCTTATTCCAACCCTGGCTATTCCGGTTTCACTGGTGGGTGCGTTTATGTTTTTCCCATTGCTTGGTTTCACCATCAACGTACTTTCGTTGCTTGGGCTTGTACTTGCCATCGGTATTGTGGTTGATGATGCCATTGTGGTGGTTGAAGCGGTGCAGGTAAATATTGCCCGTGGAATGAGCACCAAAGAAGCGACCATCGATGCCATGCGAAAGGTATCTGCACCTGTGGTTGCCACAACAATTGTACTGGTGGCCGTATTTATTCCTGTTGCCGGGATGGTGGGGATTACCGGATTACTTTATCAGCAGTTTGCGATAACGATCCTGGTTTCTGTGATTGTATCATCAGTAAATGCGCTGTCGCTTAGTCCGGCGCTATGTTCAATCCTGCTAAAAGAACCTAAGCCTTATAAAGGGCCTCTCGGTTGGTTTTTCGGGAAGTTCAACAAAGGTATGGATAAAGCAACTGATGGCTACCTGAGTTTTGCAAGTATCATCACACGAAAAGTGAAGCGTGGCGTTGTTTTTATCATCATTATTTCCATTGCAGCCGGTATATTCGGAAAACTGGTTCCCGGAGGTTTTATCCCCGAAGAGGACATGGGCTACTTTTTTGTTAATATTCAGTTGCCTAATGCCGCCTCTCTTCAGCGCTCTGATGTAATTTCCAAACAAGTTGAAGAAATATTGGGGAATTATCCTGACATCGAATATGTTACAACAGCAACGGGTTTTAGTTTGCTTTCCGGGGCCATGTCGTCCAACAATGCTTTTATGTTTGTAACGCTAAAAAACTGGAGCGAACGCGGGGAAACCGCCAAAGAAATATTTTCGAGGCTTAATGTTGAACTGGCACAAAAAATCAAAGGAGCGCAGGCATTTGCTTTTGGTCCGCCTGCGATTCCGGGCCTCGGTAATGGTTCCGGATTTTCGATAATGATCCAGGACAAAGGCGGAAACACACCAGAGTATCTGGCGCAAAATACCATGAAATTTATACAGGCGACGAATAGTATGCCCGAAATCGGGAGTGCATTTACGACCTTTCAGGCTACGGTGCCACAGCGTTTCATGGATATTGATAAAGAAAAAGCATTGAAAGTTGGTGTTTCCTTAAATGACCTTTATACCACTGTTGGTGCATTTATGGGAGGTGCTTATGTGAACGACTTCACACGCTTTGGCCGATTGTACAAAACCTACATTCAGGCCGAACCGGAATACCGTGTCAATGAAGATCAGATCAATAATTTCTTCATCAAAAATAAAGATGGCGAGATGGTTCCCCTTTCCACGCTAACCACCATAAGGCCTGTTACCGGGCCCGATTATACCAATCGTTTTAACCTCTACAGAGCTGTGGAAGTTACCGGTGCCCCGGCGCCCGGATATACCTCAGCCCAGGCAATGACTGCATTGGAGGAGGCCGCTGCTGCTTCGTTGCCCTCCGATATGACCTATGCCTGGAATGCCATGTCGTTTCAGGAGAAGAAAGCCTCCGGTTCACTGGGCGTGATTATGATCTTTTCATTGGTTTTTGTATTCTTGATTTTGTCAGCGCAATACGAAAGCTGGTCATTGCCTTTCAGCATTTTGCTGGGTACCCCTTTTGCTATTTTCGGGGCTTTGTTCTTTTTGTGGTTTGCCAGGCTGTTCAGTCCCTCATTCGAGAACAATATATTTGCGCAGGTTTCATTTATCATGCTCATAGGTATGGCGGCAAAAAATGCGATTCTGATCGTAGAGTTTGCCAACGAAGAATTTAAAAAAGGGATAAGCCTCTTTGATGCAGCAGTTAAAGCCGCCAAATCAAGGTTCCGGCCAATCCTCATGACTGCGTTTTCATTTATCCTCGGTGTATTCCCGCTGGTGATTGCTTCCGGTTCAGGCGCCGAAGCCCGCAAAGTGATGGGAATGGCGCTGCTGGGCGGGATGACTATTGCAACATTCCTGGGCGTTTTTATGTATCCGATGTTGTTTCTGTTGATCGGGAAAATAGCAGGATATGAGAAGAAGCGAAAACTTGAAGCTGCCAAAGTGAAAACTGATGAAGAAGAAGGGAGGGCGATATGAAAGCATTGAAATATAGTTTTGCAGTATTTATGCTGATGGTGTTTTTTAGCGGCTGCATGGTTGGCCCAAAATATCAGAAGCCGGTAGTTGAGAGCCCCGAAGCCTATATGATAGGTGACGAAAACCCTGATTCTACTTTTAACTTGCGTTGGTGGGAGCTTTTTGATGATGATGTTTTGGATACGTTGATCATGACTGCCCTACGGGAGAACAAAGATGTGCGTATTGCTGCCAGCCGGATAGAACAAGCCAGGGCGGCTTTAGGTTTTACCAAAGCAGATCAATACCCGTCCATTGGATATAATGCTGGAGCAGGACGTGGAAATACCCTCGGAACCTCAAAAACTGATGTTGAACTCAATAATTTTTTTGGATTTGGAAACCTACAGTGGGAAATCGATTTCTGGGGTAAATACCGCAGGGCAACACAGGCCGCCAAAGCCGATTTGCTTGCCACCGAATATGCCCATCGTGCTGTGCAGGTAGCCATCATCTCTGAAGTTTCCGCTGCATATTTTCAGTTGCTGGATTATCAGCAACGATTGGAGATATCGCAGCAAACCCTCGAAACCCGGGAAGGCTTTCTGGACATTATACAACAGCGCTTCGACCGGGGTGTGGTGGCCGAGATCGACCTGAACAATGCCCAAATGCAACGGGCTGTTGCTGCCGGCGCTATCCCTCAGTGGGAGAGGGCTGTGGCTCAAACTAAAAATGCCATTCAGATTTTGTTGGGACGAAATCCAGGCCCGCTGAATATCGAAAAAACAATCAGTGAGGAAATCAATCCGCCAGACATTCCATCAGGAATACCCTCATCGTTGCTGGTGCGCCGTCCCGACATCAACCAGGCCGAGCAGCAACTCATCGCACAAAATGCACAAATCGGCATTGCACAGGCTTTGCGCTTCCCGTCCATCAGCCTTACCGGACTCCTGGGTGTGGCCAGCGATGACCTCAGCAGCCTAACCTCGGGAGGGCTCGCATGGAATGCCGCCGGATCGATACTGGGCCCCGTATTTAATTTCGGGAAAAACAAGCGCCGTGTGGAGATTGAGCGCGCCCGTACTGAAGAAGCGGTAATCAGCTATGAGGCAACCGTGATTCAGGCTTTTCGCGAAGTGGAAGATGCATTGATTGAGATCGATACCTACCGGCGTCAGCTCGAAATCAAACAGGAAGAACTGAATGCCGCCCGCAATGCCGCCGCTCTTTCGCGCGAACGCTACGATGGCGGCGTAAGCTCCTACCTGGAAGTGCTCGACAGCGAGCGGACACTCTTCAATGTAGAGTTGGAATTGTCACAGGTGCGCCAGCTATGGTTGTCATCGTACGTCAAGTTGTACAATGCTTTAGGTGGTGGTTGGATTACACCTGAAGAAGAAAAACAGGCTGCACAGCCGGAAACAGAATGATGGTTGAATGATCATAATCAGAATAAAATTTAAAAGCGCGGGTTTCTGGCAGAGGCCTGCGCTTTCATTATCATCGAATTGATCGGATTGAACGAATTAAAAATTCGTTTGAGGTGTTCAATTTGCTTCTTATTTTAATCCGTTGATTATTATCTCTTTATGAATTGAAATAGTTGAAATTACCAGATTGATTAGATTATAGTTGTTAAAAACGTGTTGTTTATTTTTTCTCGCAGATTTACGCAAATCCTATTTCGCAGATCGACGCTAATCAGCGACTTGACATCAGCGCAAATTTGCGAGAACTGATTTTCATGCAAACCATAAGTATTTAGTTGAACACCTCAAAAGTTCGTTTCATTGGTGTAATTCGATGACTGTAATCTAATAACCGAAAAAGAATTTGTAATTTTGTATCCAAATGAATACACCAACAAATGTATTCTATTGAGAAAACAGTTGAATTTGATAAATGGCTGAGAAAATTAAAGGATTTAAGAGCCAGGGCTAAAATCTTATTTCGGATTCAGAAAATTGAAAGTGATCCAGAACAAAATAAAATAATAGCGACATGGAAACCTCAAAACTTGATATAGCAGATTATCTGGATAGCAATGAAATGATTGCTGAATATCTCAATACTGTCCTGGAGCAGGGAGATCATTCGGATGTGATCACAGCAATTGGCCATGTTGCTAAAGCCATGGGCATGGGTAAAATTGCAGAAGAAACCGGACTCAGCCGGCCAAGCCTCTACAAGGCTTTGTCAGAAGGGTCAAAACCTCAGTTTGAAACCATCATGAAAGTATTAAGAGCCATAGGCGGACAAATTAAAATCGATCCGATTCGTGCCTCTCGATCGGTTTGAAATGCAGGCTTTAGGGGCGGATATCCGTTTTGCGGTTTGCTGATAATGAGTCCTCAATGGAACCTAAACCTTATGAGGCAGTGATTTTTCCAAAAATCACATTAAAGTTTTACCTGCTTTGCATGAATGTGTGGACTAAAACATTCCTAAAATGAACTTCAATAACCAAAAACACATCCACGATAAATATGCGCCCTACTGGGCGGCGGCAATGATCATGCTGGGTGTAGCAGGCGTTTCAACCGTTTGGTTTGAGGTGGGGCCATTCTGGAATGGATATGCGCTGGATATGACCGGGCCGGCGTGGAATTACATCCTGTTTCGGGGGCTTTTTAC
>CAYNDN010000101.1:8794-11366 GCA_964395075.1 uncultured Lentimicrobiaceae bacterium
GTAAACAACGCCTGGACCCGGTTCTTTGCGCCAACCCGCACTTTCATGATTTTTGCCGGGGTGTGCATTGGCATCGAGATGTTGCAGTATTTTGAAGTGTACGACGCCACCTTTGATCCATGGGATTTTGTAGCTTACTTTTCAATCTTAACACCGCTTTATATCATCGATTTAAGGATATCAAGGCAATACAGCGGTTAAGATTTCATTTCAAAGGATCATCAGAATTGCCGGTCAATTACATTTTAGATCCGTACTTTCCTGTCTGCTTATTTGCATCTTCCCGCATTTTTTAGGATATTTGTTGGTTGAAACAGGAAGGCCGGCATGTATGGGGAAGTTTGATAAAGTCACTGATCTTCCGGGCTAAACTTGTCAGTTTTCATCAGTCTAAAATTAATAACTTGAGTTCGATATAAGCAAGGCTATTATTTACAACATATTCAATAAGTTATGTTAATGAACTTTGTGGATCCTTTGTGCCTTGGAGTCTTGGTGGCATTTTTTATGGCCATGAAGACACTAAAACACAAAGGTATCGCGAAGTAAGCTAATGATATTCCCCAAACAAATGATTATCAAAATGCTTTATTTCGAACTCAGGATAATAACAACCAAAAAAATACAAACTATGAAAAATCTGAAATTTACATTCCTGACACTGATGTTTGTCTTTGGCGCACTCATCGCAAATGCACAAACCGATTGCGTAAACTTCACCCTGTTGCAGGACGACATTGGCGCTGAAAGCGAGACCTTCTGCGTGAAACTGGCCGATTTCGACGGCGACGGCTGGAGAGATGTTGTCGCCATACATGCCTACGACGCCATCGAAGTGTATTTCAACAACGGTGACGGCACCTTCAATACCACACCCGATACCTACGGCGACGACAGTTGGCGCTTTGGCGTAGAAGTGATGGACATCGAAAACGACGGCGACATGGATTTCATCACCGGTCCCTTCAATTCATCCTTTGGTAACGGAATAGAAGTGTGGGAAAACAACGGCAGCGGCATCTTCTCCTTTAAGGCCAACTACGTGAGCAATGCCGGCGGCTACGAATTTGCGGTGGGTGACCTGAACGGTGACGGCTACGATGATATTTTCTTTCCCGGCGGCACCATTCACATCCTGCTCAACAATGGCAACGGCAACTTCGTAAGCAACGGGCAAACAAACCTGTCGGCCAGTTCACCGGAGGATGTTGAGCTCAACGATTTTGATGGGGACGGCGACCTCGATGCAGTTTTGGTGCGCGGCGGCGGCGAGGGCTTCGTGGGCAAATATTACATCAACAACGGCACCGGGCAGTTTCTGGATTCGGGTCAGGAACTTTCCCTCGGAAATGCCGAAGGAGCCGGCTCCGGCGATATCGACGACGACGGCGACATGGACATGGCAATTGCCCCCTGGCATGGATCGGTTTATTTCTTCATGAACGACGGTTTCGGGAATTTCCTGCCCGGCGATACTTTGTTTGAGGCTGATGAATTTTATGCCGACGTCATACTGAAAGACCTTAATTTCGATGGATTTGTGGATATCATCAGCGATCGCCAAATCTGGCTTAACGATATGGATGATCCCGGTAACTTCATCATGCAGGATTTTGAAATGACCGCCAGCACCCACGATCTGGATGTGAACGACATCAACAACGACGGCCTGTTGGATATTTACCTCGGGCGCTTCTCTGCCGACAACGGCGACCAGGTATTTTTGTATGATGACCCCATTTATATTGATTTGGAGACCACCCTTTGCTTTGGCGACAGTATCTACCTGGAGAATGCCTGGCAAACGGAACCCGGCAATTTTATTGCTTACGCGGGATGCGATACGCTGGCCAACATCTCGCTGTCGTTTTATGATGAGATTAATACGGAGGTGGTTGAGATTGATGGCTTAATAGGAGCAGTGCTGGAAGGCGCCGAATACCAGTGGCTGAATTGTGATGACGATTTTGCCCCCATCCCTGGAGAAACCGGTCAAACCTATCTGCCTGATGAAGCAGGCAATTTTGCCGTGGAAATCACCACAAACGACATGTGTGTGGATACGTCGGATTGCTACTTTGTAATTCCTACCGGATTGCCTGAAATGAACTCCGGAATGATAAAAGTCTATCCCAACCCTGCACGCGATTTGCTAAATGTTGGTCTTCCCGGCAATATGGTCGGATCTCTAAAACTTATGGATTTTACGGGAAGGGTTGTGGCGGAAGATAATATACGCGGCTCGAAATCCAGGCTTGATATTTCCACATTGCCAACAGGCATTTATTATTTGCAGGTTCAAACTGATCACGAAACGATGCATCGGAAAATCATCAAACAATAAATGCAATGATCAATTTGAAATGCACCGGAATATTTTTGTTGTTTTCTGCTTTTCTGAATTTGCATGGGCAGATGTTCAGCCCGGCCCAACAAATCAGCATTGCCAATAATCCGCAGGTTGTAGAAAGTGCCGATTTTAACGGCGATGGCCATGCTGACATACTCTATTCGGCCCTCACAGAAAATGAAATTGCCATTAACCTGTTCAATCCGGAGACCGGCAATTTTG
>CAYNDN010000102.1:0-4521 GCA_964395075.1 uncultured Lentimicrobiaceae bacterium
TACAAACATAGGGGCTAATTACAACTCATACCTCACCGCTCACCTTTAAAAAGATGGGGAAGACTTTAATGCGCAGGGAATTTTAGATATGAAGAAAAACCACTGAGGCACTCACAACATACAGATATGCTAAGGTTATTATTCACAACAACTCAACGCTCATCGCTTTTTTCACAAATCAACATTATCCAACACTTCAACAATTTTCATGGAAGCATCTTCAGCGGCACGCAT
Source organism: uncultured Lentimicrobiaceae bacterium (assembly GCA_964395075.1). Classification (GTDB taxonomy): domain Bacteria; phylum Bacteroidota; class Bacteroidia; order Bacteroidales; family 4484-276; genus SABY01. The sequence goes on from CAYNDN010000102.1 coordinate 235, forward strand.
CCCGGCAAACCTAATCAACTGGCTATCCGTGGGAAAATCTTTTCTTTTGGTTCCGATAAGCGCCTTCGATTCGGCACTCAAAGCATCCAGGTCGCCTTTAATTTTGGCATACAAGTGTTCAAAAGTAGCTTCTCCGTATATCTTCTTAACCCCGAGTGACTTTTTTGTTTCGCGTGCAAATATTTCAACCTCTCCAAATACCAACATGGATTTTACCTGTTTGTACTCGGTAACATAACAAACCAGGGTTTCAAATTTTGGAATTTCAATTTTTTGCCCGGCACTATCGCGTACAAAATCTCCGTCCTGATCCATTTGATACGCTATTCCGTCCTGAATTTGAACGGATTCGGTGTAAGACAATTCGCCGGTTTTTCCCGGTGCTATCTTTACATCCTGTATTCTAACCTCAGCATAGATTTTAAATGCTGTATCAGGAGGTTTTTGGCTGGTAAAGCGATATTTGGGAACATCGAATTCCGCAAGATTTAGTTGCTGAAGCCACTGCTGCATGCCAGGTGGTAACATGCCCGGATAGCAATTCTCAACAGCATAATACACGAAAAGTGGATCAGTCCGCTTAAATTCCTCTATCAACACTTCAACATCCCTGAAGCCGGGATACAGGTGATGAATAGCGTTCAGGTAACCATAAATTTCATCAGCGTTGGCTTCCCTGTCTGAGGCCATGAGCTTGGTTGCGAGAGTGTAATAATAGATGGCTGCTTTTTCACGGCTCTCTTCCAGTTGTGCTGCATAGGTTGTCCTGTCGAAGTTGATAGCAACCAAAATATGTGGGGGTAAATCTTCAAGCTTCTCACGGCGCCAATCCAACCTCTGATAATGAAAATGTACCTTTTGCCAGATATCAGGCTGACCGGAAAGCTTCAGGTTTTTAATTTCTTCAAGGTCATGGGCATTTGCCTTCGCATAGGCCTGAGCAAGCTGCTCCACATTTTTAGTGGTTTCTTTTTTATTCAAATCTTTCTTTATCTCGTAAATGGCATTGTCGTATTGGCCAATTTGCATCATTTTTACTGCGGGATTACAGGAAGTAACAAGAATGAGTAAAACAAGATATGGAATGTGCCTATTTAAAGAAAACGTTAGGTTTTTCAGCATTTTGAATTTAATTTTTGTGTTAACGATTTAAGTTATAATTTCGGGGCCTTTTGTTTGAAAATTGGCTGATTTAATTACAATTTTAGTACCAAATATCGAGAAAGCATGTGGGCTTATCTGGCAAGCGTAATCATTAGAAGAAGATACTGGAACCTCGGAATCATATTCGTTCTCGCGGCATTCATGGCCTACCAGGCCAGGCAGGTGAGTATGTCGTACGAAATGACCCAGATGCTTCCTTCTACCGACTCAACGAGCATTATTTACGAAGAATTTAAGCAAACCTTTGGCGAAGACGGCAGTGTGATGTTTATGGGTGTGAAAGACCCGAACCTTTTTAAACTCGATGAATTTAACGCCTGGTTCGACCTGACCAAACAAATACAAGGCATCGATGGCGTGGAGGGAACCCTATCCATTTCGCGCCTCTACTACCTGAGTAAAAATGATTCTTTAAAGAAATTTGATTTTTTACCTGTATTCTCCCAGAAGCCCAAAACCCAGGCTGAACTCGACAGCATCATGGAATTTGTGTATTCGCTGCCATTTTATGAAGGCACGCTTTACAACGCCGAAACCGGATTTACCATGATGGCGATTACCCTCGACAAAGAAATCCTGAATACAAAGGAGAGGGTTGGGCTGATTTACAGGTTGCGAAATGCCGGCAAAGCCTTTGGCGACCGCTTTAATGTGGATATACATTTCTCCGGATTACCCTTTATCCGGACGATAACTGCTAAAAAGATCGAGAATGAGCTCCAGTTGTTTGTGATGCTATCACTTGTAATTGCTTCGGTTATCCTGCTCATCTTTTTTAAAAACTGGAAAATCGTTGCTGCGACCATGACCATTGTGATCATCACCGTGGTTTTCGTTTTGGGCTTCATCGTGTTGTTTGGATACAAAATCACAATTCTAACCGGAATCCTGCCACCCCTGCTGATCGTGATTGTGGTTGAAAACAGCATATTCCTGCTCAACAAGTACCATGCGGAGATAATCAGACATGGCAATAAAATGAAAGCGCTTACCCGCGTGGTGATGTTCATCGGCAATGCAAACCTGCTTACCAATACTACCACTGCCGCTGGTTTCGCAGCTTTTATCATCACCGGAAACCAGGCGCTGATAGAATTTGGAATTGTGGCATCGTTGAGCATTATGGTGGCTTATATCCTGACCCTTTTTCTTATTCCGATCTTTTTCAGTTTCCTCAGCCCGCCAAAGCTCCAGCATACTTCACATTTGAAGAAAGGGATCGTAACCTCACTGGTGGAAAAAATTGTGCATACTGTCCAGTATCATCGCACAGCCATTTACATTATTACCATTGTTCTGGTACTTGTGGGATTTTACGGGATATCATTACTAAAGACCACCGGCCGCATTGTTGACGACATCCCGAAAGGTGACCGTTTATACCAGGATCTTTTATTTTTCGAGGAAAACATTAAAGGTGTGATGCCACTTGAGATTTCCATCGACACCAAAAAACCAAAGGGTGTACTAAAAATATCTACCATCAACCGGATAGAGGAACTGCAGCAGGTTCTGGCAGAATATCCGGAACTATCCAAACCGCTGTCTATTGCCGAGGTGGTGAAATTCGCCAAACAGGCCTTTTACGGTGGCAATGAAAAAATGTATGCGCTGCCTAACAGTCAGGAAAAAAACTTCATCATGCGGTATGTGCCTAAAATGGAGGGCAACCAGCGAACTATTATCAACTCCTTTGTTGATACTTCCCTGCAGAAAACACGTATCAGTGTGCAGATGGCCAACATCGGCACTACCGAAATACAGCGTATCAAGGAGGAGCTCAGGCCCAGGATCGATTCGATATTTCCACCCGAGCGTTTTGATGTGGCCATTACCGGCACATCGGTGGTTTATCTGAAAGGAACAAATTACTTGGTTAAAAATCTCGTTACCAGTCTTATTCTGGCACTGATTGTGATTTCCATCCTGATGGCCCTGTTATTTTCTTCAGCACGGATGGTTTCCATTTCGATGGCACCCAACCTGATTCCGCAAATCATGACAGCGGCGATGATGGGATTCCTGGCCATTTCGGTAAAACCTTCCACCATTCTTATTTTCTCCATCGCACTGGGGATCTCTGTTGACAATGCCATTCATTTCCTATCCAGGTACAGATTGCATTTAAAGATCAACGACTGGAACATCAAAAAATCGGTAATTAGTGCTTTGAGCGAAACAGGTTTCAGCATGATCTATTCCTCGGTAGTTTTATTTTTTGGATTTATCATCTTCACACTATCATCATTCGGGGGTACTGAAGCACTTGGATACCTTATTGCTTTTACGTTAATGATCGCTCTGTTGTCCAACCTTTTCTTATTACCATCATTGCTACTTACAATGGATAAACGGATTACCACCAAACGCTTCTCCGAACCTTTCCTCGAAATTTTTGATGAAGAACTCGATATTGAACTGGATGACCTTGAGATTGAAGAAATCGATTCCAGGGGGCATGCATAGAAGATATGTTATTGGTTAATAGTTATTCCCCAAATTCATCCCGAAGTTTCAGGAGCATTAATTTCTATGACTAACCGTTCTACAATCAGGAGTTTTGGGGTTTTCAAAAGGGTGGATATTTCAAATAAAAAAACCAAATTCTTATTTAACTACCTGTATCATTATAATTTATGAGTCAATTCTAAAAAGAGACGAAAATAATTCACGCAAAGCTCGCAGAGAAAACCCAAAATCCGCAAAGAATAGTTAATGAGCACTTTAGCTTTGCGTTCTTTGCGAAAACATAGCGATCTTTGCGTGAAATGTGTTTTTAGACTGGTCTCATTTATAAATTTAGCAAAAGTAACTCTCAACTCAACTTTTGCCAAAAAGCAACAGAAACTGAGTGGAAAGTGACAAAATATTTTCATTAAATCACACCTACAATTTTGAATTTGCGATTATTTTCCTCACTTTTACATTTCAATTAAAAATTTGAGATTATGAAAGGAATTATATTAGCAGGTGGCGCAGGAACAAGACTCCACCCTTTAACACTTGCTTCAAGCAAGCAAATGATGCCTATTTACGACAAACCCATGATTTATTATCCCTTGTCGGTTTTGATGATGTCCGGAATTCGCGATATTTTGATTATTTCCACACCCCAGGATCTCC
>CAYNDN010000102.1:4531-11260 GCA_964395075.1 uncultured Lentimicrobiaceae bacterium
AAATTTTGAACGCCTTCTTGGCGATGGTTCACGAATTGGGTGTAACTTCAGTTATAAGGTTCAGGAAGTTCCCAACGGACTTGCTCAGGCCTTTGTGATTGGCGAAGAACACATCGGAAAAGACAAAGCTGCACTTATCCTGGGCGACAACATTTTTTACGGTTCAGGCCTTCAGAAAATCCTACAGGCCAATAATGATCCGGAAGGTGGCGTAGTTTACGCTTATCATGTTTCTGACCCGGAAAGGTATGGCGTGGTTGAATTTGATAAAAACCAAAAGGCCATTTCAATCGAAGAAAAGCCCAAAAAACCCAAATCAAATTTTGCAGTTCCCGGCCTCTACTATTACGACAATTCGGTGGTTGATGTGGCCAAAAACATCAAACCAAGTGCACGCGGAGAATATGAAATTACCGACGTAAACAAATATTACCTGGAGCAGGGCAAATTAAGTGTGGGAATTTTAAGCCGTGGTATTGCATGGCTCGACACCGGAACTTTTGCCTCCTTACTCCAGGCATCTCAATATGTTGAGGTGATCGAAAGCCGTCAGGGACTTAAAATTGGCTGCATCGAAGAAATTGCCTTTCGCATGAAGTTTATTGATGCTGCCAAGCTTGAAGAAATTGCGCAACCGCTGCTGAAGAGTGGTTATGGAGAATATTTGCTAAACCTGTTAAAACAATATTAACCCCAGCCCTTAAAAAAAGCCTTTTACATGGAGAAATACAACCAGTTTAAGCAAATGGTTAATGATGAATTGCTTAAAATCAGCATTGCAAAAGAACCAAAGAGGCTTTACGAACCAATAAACTATATTATTGGCCTTGGCGGAAAAAGACTCAGGCCGGTTTTAACTTTGGCCGGATGCGACCTATTTGGAGGGAGCCCGGAATCTGCCTTGCCGGCAGCAATTGGTTTAGAGGTATTTCATAATTTCACCCTTTTGCACGATGATATTATGGATAAAGCGGATGTAAGGAGAGGAAAACAGACCGTCCATAAAAAGTGGAATTCCAACATTGCAATTCTCTCCGGAGATACCATGTTTGCCCTGGCCTTTCAACAACTCAACCTAACACAATCCACCCAAAAAAAGGAGATGCTTGAAACCTTTACCCAAACCGCTATCGAAGTGTGTGAAGGGCAGCAATTCGATATGGATTTTGAATCGATGGACTATGTTACCATTCCGGATTATATCAATATGATCCGATTGAAAACCGCTGTTTTGCTGGGCTGTAGCCTACAAATCGGAGCATTAACTGCTGAGGCAAACCCTGCACAAGCAAAATTCATTTATGACTTTGGTGTGAACATCGGCATTGCTTTTCAGCTAAAGGACGATTTCTTGGATTCGTTTGGAGAACTTGAAAAATTCGGCAAAAAGATTGGTGGCGATATTTCTGAAAACAAGAAAACCTTCCTTTATTTAAAATGTTTAGAATTAGCCAATGCTGATGATCGGGATGGTTTAACGGCACTTTATTCCGGAAACCAATCTGCACCTGATCGCAAGGTTAAAGAAGTTTTACAATTGTTTGATAAGTATGACATTAAATCGCATACTATCAATGAAATGGAGAAATATTTTAACCAGGCTACCGAAATTCTGGACAGAATAAAGGTAAATAAAGATAAGAAAGGTGAACTGCAGAGTTACGCTAAGTGGCTATATAAAAGGGATCACTAACAAAAGTTCGCACTAATCAAAAACGATCTGCTTCTTCTCGTTATCAATCACAAAATTACCTATTTCGTTTAGCGTAATTTCGCCAACCATCATCTGCGACTTCAGTTGATGATCAACCTGAATTTCTACATCATATAAGGTAGTATTTCCGATGCGCAGTGTTTCAACGGTGAACAGCGCCCTATTGGCAATTGTTCCGTCACCGAGCACCAATTCAGGATCTCCCGCAAAATTATTTTTGGTTATAGCACCTTCCTTCAACAATCTCAGTGCACTGCCCAGTGAGATGGATGGCCTGATTGTCCGGCGATCGTAAACAAAATTTAGCGTAAACCCATTTACGATGCAAGGGGCCTGTATAAGACCGTTTGGGGTGAGTGTGAAGTCTAATTTTTGTTCTTCCGGATCAATCACTACCTCAACCTGCTTATCTTCAAGGTTTGTTCTGATTTTTGGTTTAGGCACAAAATCTTTGGAAAGTATTGAAAATTCAGAACGACGATTCATTTGGTGGGCGATCTCTTTTACTTCTTGTGAAGGCAGCGAATCAATATATCCTTCTGAAAGTATTGTTCCTTCTTCAAACACAAAGCCTTCTACTTCTGTTTTCTTCAAGAGCTTGAACGGTACCCGTTCGCCATATCCTTTAGCGATTAACCTTTCAGGGTCGATACCACGCAAAATCAGGTAATCAACCACCGATTCGGCTCGCTTCTGCGACAGGATATCATTCCGTTCATCGGTGTCACGGGTATCAGTATGCGAGGCGATCTCAACAACAATGGTTTCGTTGGCATCCAAAGTTTCTATAAGCCCCTGCAATGAATCCTGAAATTGTGGTTTCAGCTCCCATTTACCCAGGTCATAAAGAATTTCGGGAAGCACAATGGGTTCTTCCGGAATGGGTTCAAGGTTGAAGTTGATTTCAAAATCCTTGCTGGCCTCAAGCCCCACCGTTGTTTCCATGTTTTTGAGATTAAAAAAATCATCTTTTGAAACTGTAATTTCAAAGGTGGTATTTTCTTTCACCTGATCGTCGGTAAACTCATAATACCCAACGCTGTTTGTAGTGGTTGTTACCGTAGTACCTTCAGAACTCACCAAAACAACCTCTGCTCCTTCAATGGGCTGAAGTATGGTATTGTCGATCACTTTTCCCGTTACAGTATATAACTTCGGAGGGTTATTAAAAAACCACAGATCATCGCCACCACGGCCACCTCTACGGTTTGACGAAAAGAAACCCTGGTCGAGCCCATCAGGATGCCAGGTAATGCCAAAATCATCATAGTGTGTATTCATCGGGGGCCGGAGGTTTACCGGTTCACTCCAGGAATTGTCTTCCAGCCTGACGGATTTAAAAATGTCGAGACCACCCATTCGCGGATGTCCATTTGAAGCAAAATACAATACCGAATCTCCGCGCATTGTGGGAAAAACCTCATCACCAGATGTATTGATAACCCTGCCTAAATTTCGTGGTGTGGAAAATGAGCCACCACCTTCTTTTTTTGAAACGATCCACAGGTCTTTACCACCGGCACCACCGTCTTTGGGTGAAGAAAAAATAAGGAAACTTTCATCAGGACTTACAGCAGGATGACCAAAAACAGAAGTGCTGTCACCTCCAAGATCCACCTCTGTAGGTTCTCCCCAACTTCGGCCCGACTTACGTGTTACGAATATTTTACATCCATTAACCGTAACGTTATCTTTCCCACACCTGGTAAAATACATCTGGCTGAACCTTTCGTTGAATGCAGGCTGCCCTTCGTTGGCTTCTGTATTCACAATTTCAGATTCATCTACTAATACCGGATTGCTCCAATCTCCTTTTTTATCTTGTTTGGTGTAATACAAATCCGTGAAATTCATGCCTGTCCATTCATCTTCTTTTTTTCCGGTTGATCCTTCGCGGGCTGAAGTAAATATGATTGCATTTGAAGTAGGCTCGGAATAAGCGGGAGAAAAATCATCTTCACGGGAGTTCATCCTGCGTAATTTAATGATCTCGAAATTGGAGGGGTTTTCTTCCATTTCCAGGGCAAGATCACAAGATTCAACACCAATCTGCCCCAACGGGTCGTTGGGTTCTCGTTCGAGGTACAGTTTGTAATTCTCCAGGGCATCCTCATAATCACCATTATTGAGCTGTGCATCAGCAAGTTTGAGTAAAACATTGGGTTCGGCACGGTCATACTTTGCCCTAACAAGTCTTTTATAATAGGCTTCGGCACGCCTTGGCTCGTTAATGAGCCGGTAGCATTCAGCCAATTGATAGGTAATCCTGTTCTTTTCCATCTTGTTGTTTTTTACCCTCGAATACGCTTTTTTATATTTGGGTATGGCAAGCGCATAACGTAAATTTTCAAAGTCAGCATCAGCAGCTTCAGCCTTTCTGCTTTGGGCATTCAAACCAAGCAATGAGCAAGTAAAGATTATGGCGACTACAAATGGAAGATATCTGGTCATGAATTTCATTTTGATTTCTGGAATACAGCTATTTGGAAAGATTTATTCAAGATTCCTCTACATAAAATTGTTGTGTAAACGATGAATTAATTTGCTTTAGTATTTCATTTTTATTCGCAACATCAGTACAAAATTATAGATGTGGATCAGTTTTTCTGTTTTCTGGGTTTTCCTTTTCTGCATCACCCTCAATAGAAGCAGGTTGCCTGGTTTTTGAGGAAGGATTTTTTTTCAAAGGATTTTCAACTTTAACGCCCTGTTTTATTGCATCAGCTTCTTTTTTCAAGTCTTCAGTTTCCTTGCTGATTTCATCGCGAATCTCGCTGGTAGCTTTTTTTATTTCACCCATACCTTTGCCAAGCCAGCGGGCTATCTCCGGAATTTTATCCGGTCCAAAAATTAAAAATACCACGATCATGATGATAAAAATCTCACCGCCGCTAATATTAAAAAAACCGAAAATCAAAGCCGGAATCATGGGTTGAAATATGTCAGGATAAAAAATTATGTTGTCTGCAAAAATACAAAAAGTCCCGTCCATTAATCCAATGAACGGGACTTGAAATTATTTTCTTGAATTCTATTACTTTTTCTTCTTGGCTGTAACTTTTTCAATATCCTTTTTACCACCTGCAGTGAGGAGGTCATAAGCAATCGGGCTGGCCACAAAGAGTGAAGAATACGTACCAATTAAGATACCAACAAGCAGCGCAAATGTAAACCCACGGATTACCTCGCCACCAAAAATAAAGATAATCAACAATACCACAAGCGTAGTACCTGAAGTATTGATAGTACGTGCCAAAGTGCTGTTTAAACCATTATTAATGTTATCCTTCAATTTACGTTTGGGATGTAAACCAACATATTCCCTGATACGGTCGAAAATAATTACCGAGTCGTTGATTGAGTATCCAATAATGGTAAGGATGGCAGCAATAAAGGCCTGATCCACCTCCAAACTGAACGGTAACACATTATAGAATAGTGAGAACAAACTGACTGTTATGAGCGTATCGTGGAAAAGTGCTATAACACCTGATAGGCCATATTGCCATTTCCGGAATCGGATAGCAATATAGATGAATATTACAATCAATGCAAATAATACTGCAAGATATGCCCTGTTCCTGATATCATCAGCAATGGTTGGGCCAACTTTTTGTGAACTCAGAATCCCGATCAATTTATCACTTTCGGTATCCGCAACAAACTCTTTATACCCCATAGATTGATCCTGATAAAAAGGTTTAAGGCTTTCGAAAAGTTTCGATTGGATAATTGAATCAACCGAAGGACTGTTATCGTCGATGAGATATTTTGTTGTGATCTTTACCTGTGAACTTGGACCAAAAGTTTTTACTTCAGGTTCATGCTCAAAAGCCAATTCAAGTGAATTTCTAACATCGCTTGGGGTAACAGGCTGGTCAAAACGAATAACATAAGTACGACCACCTGAAAAGTCAACACCAAAATTAAGTCCACGCATGGATAGCGAAACGATACCAATAACAATGATAACCGTTGAAATCACATAAGTAGTTTTACGCATGCCGAGGAAATTATACCTGGCATTAGCCAAAGTGTTGTTGGTGAATTTATTACCAAACGGAATATTCTTATTTTTAGAGAGATAGAAATTGAATACCAGTCTCGAAATAAAAATAGCTGAGAACAAGGATGAAATGATACCAATGATAAGTGTTGTAGCAAAACCCTGGATCGGGCCTGAACCAAATGTAAATAGCACAATACCGGTGAGCAGCGTAGTTACGTTACCATCGATAATAGCAGAGTATGCATTTTTATAGCCATCAGTAATGGCGAGCCGCATACCTTTACCGGCACGAACCTCCTCTTTAATACGCTCGTAAATGATCACGTTTGCATCCACGGCCATACCGATGGTAAGCACAATACCGGCAATACCAGGCAATGTAAGTACAGCTCCCAAAGAGGCGAGTACACCAAAAATAAAAAGGATGTTTGTTAACAATGCAAGGTCGGCTACCCAACCCGCACGGTTGTAATACAACACCATATAAAGAAGTACAAGAACAAATGCTATGATGAACGAATTTAATCCGTCGGTGATGGCCACTTTACCCAATGAAGGCCCAACTACCGCTTCTTCAACAATCCTTGCAGGTGCAGGAAGTTTACCTGCTTTGAGGATATTTGCGAGGTCTTGCGCTTCTGGTACGTCAAAGTTTCCGGAGATTTGTGACCTGCCGGTTGGAATTTCATCATTCACATTGGGTGCCGAATACACATAATTGTCGAGAACAATGGCGATTTGCCGGCCGATATTATCTCTTGTCAGGTTTTTCCATATCCTTGCACCTTCCGAATTCATAGCCATATCAACAACTACCCGGTTACGATTGTCGAAGTTTTGGCCTGCATCAACAATCACATCTCCGTCAAGGGCCGGTGAACGGATTCCCGGGTGAGCGGGTCCGCCAACGCCACCAACGCTAGGAATAGACCCGCCCCACGCCCTCCCAGGGAAGCGCCGATCAGGAAGATAAAGGCCACTCCGGTGGCCAGGAGCAGCACTGTGG
>CAYNDN010000103.1:0-11243 GCA_964395075.1 uncultured Lentimicrobiaceae bacterium
AAGTAGTTCTTCAAAAGTGGTTTACAGCGGAGCAGCAGCAAGTCAGTATGAACAATCTTCCGTTCCACAATCCGAGCCCGCTTCGGATGACGGATACAAAAGTTATGAATACCTGGGGGACACCCTTCCGGCTGCTTCTTCAGAAGATGATGAATATTACTATGTTGAAGACTCGGAACTGGAATATTATGATTACGACTATGCATCAAGGATAGATCGATTTCACAACCCTACCGGCAACTTCGGCTATTATGCACCGGTTTATTCAGGGTATGGCACAGGCTACGGGCCGAGTTTTTCCATGAATTATGGCTGGGGATTTCCATCCTCCTACTTTTCGGTTGGATTTGGCTATGGCTGGGGTGGCAGCTATTACAATCCCTGGTGCTATGATCCGTGGTATTGTTCGCCTTATTGGGGTTACCCTTCTTATGGATGGGGCTATGGAAGCTCCTACTGGGCAGGGTATAATCACGGATACTGGAACGGTTATTATGCCGGTGGTGGCGGATACTATCCCGGCATTCCCGGAGGCGGCGAAACCATTTATCCTGAATATTATTATGGCCCAAGAAATTCGCGCGGCAGCTCAATTGTAGGAAACTCAGGTGCAAGGGGCTCAAGGGTTGAAGATGGAAATGGTGATAGCGATGTGAAAAATTCGTTTGTTTCGGGCCGTGGCAGCCGAACAAACAGCAGTGAAACCTCAGGTGCTGAATTGCAAAACGTGCAGCGTGCATCCCGCACACTTGAGCCAAATCAGGCCAGTGGAAATGACCAGTCGCGTGCCGTACGCTCAGAAAAGCTGACCAAACCGGCTGAGGCAGTCCCCATATCCAAAGAATCATCACGGCAAGAAAGAACTAAAGGTGATAACCGGAAATCAAACCCGGAGGTTACCCGTACTTATGCCAAGCCATCTGCCCAATCCAGGGATATTTCAGGGAGTGACAGAAATATCAGAGCACAGGAAAAGCCCGGCAATCGTTCAGGTAAACAATATACCAAACCTTCAACCAATTCAACGAGAGGCGACATTTATTCCAGAACCAAACGGTATGCAAAGCCTGCATCAGAAACCCTGAGCGGTACCAACAGAAATTCCGGTAACACAAAGCGCTACACTTCACCAAACGCCAACAGGCCAAGATCGAGCAACGAATATACCGTTCCTCAGTCTAAACCAACAAGGACTTATACAGCACCTTCACGGTCGAATAATTCGTTTAATTCTTCCAACAGAAATACGCGTACCTATTCTTCACCATCACGATCAACAAGGAGTTACTCATCGCCCAGCCGAAGCTACAGCCAGCCTTCGCGCAGTTATAGCTCGCCCAGCCGAAGCACATCTTCTCCATCAAGATCTACAAGGAGTTATTCGTCACCGTCAAGATCATCAGGCAGCAGCAGTGGAACCAGCAAATCGAGCGGAAGCTCTTCCAGTGGCAGAAGAGGCAGGTAAACGCCGAAAAAGCCCCTTTTTTTAACTTTAAAGATTCAATAAAATGAAAAAAATCATTCTTATAACAGGATTATTATATCTCTTCGCTATGGGTGCAACGGCACAAAACGAAGAGGATGTGCTCAGGTATTCACTATATGATATTACCGGAACAGCGCGTTACATGGGAATTGGAGGTGCTTATGGCGCTATTGGTGCAGATTTTTCGTCATTGAGTAGTAATCCCGCCGGGATTGGATTGTATAAAAAATCAGAATTCTCCATTTCGCCATCTATTTTCATTGGCAACACCGAGGGAAAATATTTGGGTAACTCCCTCGGAGATGGAAAAAATAACTTTGCCCTTGGAAACGTAGGCATAGTGGTAGCCGGTTCGCCGGTTGACAGGCTCGACCTCAACCCGGTTCAGAATTACCAATTTGGGTTTGGGTTGAACAGGCTCAAAGATTTTAATAACCGTACAATTCTTGAAGGGGAAAATCAGGAAAACTCATTGCTGGACACATACCTTGAGTATGCTGGTAACAAAAGTCCTGATGCACTTAATGCATTCGACACATGGCCTGCATTCGACACCTATTTGATTGACACTGTGCCGGGAGCATCTGAATTCACATACATCGATGCCTATGATTACCTCGGTGGTTTTACATCGGCCATACAACGAAAAACCATAGAAACAACCGGCTCTATGAACGAGGTTGTTTTAAGTGGTGGGGTGAACATTGATGACAGGTTTTATTTTGGCGTTACCTTCGGGTTTCCTTATATGCGTTACAAGCAAACCACAAAATATTCAGAGTTTAACCAGACTGAGGAAAGGGACCTTGAACAATTCACCATCACTGAAACACTTGAAACAAGGGGAAGCGGATTTAACATCAAGTTCGGTGCAATAGTGAAAGCAACACCCTTTTTACGATTCGGCGCATCTTTGCACACACCAACCTGGTTCAACAACATAACAGATAAATGGAAATCAACCACTGAAGCTTATTACAACATCGATTACGGTGATGGCGTTTATTTCAGTTCCAGTTCGCCACGTGGCGATTTCAAATACGACATCAAAACACCCTGGAGGACATCAGGAAGTGCTGCACTTGTGCTTGGCAGGCTTGGCCTCATCAGTGCTGAATATACTTATGTTGATTACACTTCCGCCCGACTGAGCCCAACAGCAGATTTTACTGATGCAAATAATGTGATAAACAACAGTTTTACCCAAACACATAATTTCCGCCTGGGTACCGAAATCGTACTGGGTGTAATGCAGGTTAGGGCAGGATATGCCTACAATATGAGCCCTTTCAACGAAGGGGTGAACGATGCAAGCTGGGATGTAATTTCAGGAGGTGTAGGTTACAGAACGCCTGAATTTTTTATCGATGCTGCACTTTCTTACAATCGCTCAGGCAGGGATTATTACCTGTATAGCTTCGAAAACTACGAAGCACAAGCCACACTCGATACTAAAAACTACAATTTCATATTAACCCTGGGCTACCGGTTTGAATAATACTGAAGAAAAGCTGTTACAGAACCAACCCGATAATAATGGCATCTGTAACATTTTCATAAACTGTTCAACAAAAAAAAAAGGCGATGAAATATTCATCGCCTTTTTTATGAGCTTGTTTCGAAAATCTATTTTTCATTAACTTTCTTGTCGATGTCATCATCCACCAGTATTCGGCCACAATATTCACAAACAATAATTTTTTTATGCATTCTGATATCAAGCTGGTGCTGAGGCGGTATTTTATTGAAACACCCACCGCAGGCATCTCTTTCGATTTGCACAACAGCAAGACCGTTACGCGCATTCTTGCGAATCCTGTTGTAGGCTACAACCAACCGGTCTTCGATCATTTTCTTCAAATCCTGAGATTTATTAAATAATGCCTTCTCTTCTTTTTCAGTTTCCTGAACAATATCTTTCAATTCCGAATTCTTGATTCTCAAATCCGATTCACGCTCCTTGAGTTGTGCTTTGGCATCGTTAATTTGTTGAGTTTTTAGTTCGAGTGCTGTGGTAAATTCGCTGATTCTTTTTTCGGAAAGTTGCATTTCCAAATTTTGAAATTCGATCTCCTTGCTCAGCGAATCGTATTCACGGTTGTTGCGCACATTCATTTGCTGCTCCTCGTATCGCTTTATCAGTGCCTTGCTTTCTTTTATAGCCTGATTCTTTTCGCTTACCTGCTTTTCGTAGTTTCTAACTTCTTCCTGGTGCTTGTCGATACGTGTTTGCAAACCTTCTATCTCATCTTCAAGGTCCTGTACTTCGAGTGGAAGTTCACCCCTGATAATTTTAATCTTATCAAATTGTGAGTCTATTTGTTGCAAACTATACAATGCAATCAGTTTATCCTCAACCGATACATCAGCTAATGCCTGCTTTTCACCCTTCTTTGGGCCGCCTTCCGCTACCTGACTTTGTTTTGCCATACTTTTATGGAATTATTTATTTATCGTTCTAAAAATACTTAATCGGGTTGGTATTTACCGCCGAAATTTGGACCGCAAAAGTAGAAAAATTTTTCTTTATCAAGTTCATTAATAATTCTTTGGTAAACTGTTCACTTTCATAGTGGCCAATGTCGGCAATGATGATCTTGCCATCAGCATCAAAAAATTCATGGTATTTAATATCTCCGCTGATGTAAATATCAGCACCGGCACCAATGGCATTGCGAATTAAAAAACTTCCACTTCCGCCGCATAAGGCCACTTTGTTTATTTTTTGTGTGGTTATGGCTGTATGCCTGACGCAACCAGCTCCAAAAGTTCTTTTGAGCCTTTCTATGAATTCGGTGGTATCTTCAGGCGTTTCCAGTTCACCAACCATTCCAGCTCCTACCTGGCTGTATTTGTTTGCCAGAGGATAAACATCATAAGCTACCTCCTCATAAGGATGTGCTCCAAGCATGGCTTTAATTATTTCTGCTTCGCGATATTTCGGATAGATAAATTCTGCGCGGACTTCATCTTCAAAATGGAGTTCATTTTTATTGCCAACGTATGGATCGGCCCCTTCGAGTGCTCTAAACGTTCCCTGCCCATGGGTATTGAAACTGCAACTATCATAATTCCCAATATGCCCGGCACCGGCATTAAATATTGCTTCGCGAACTTCCCCGGCATGACTTTCAGGAATGAAAACCACCAGTTTGTTCAATTGTTCCGGCTTTGGATCGAGTATCTCCTGATTCTGCAGACCAAGTTTATCAGCAATAATCCTGTTAACGCCATCAATTACATTGTCAAGGTTTGTGTGTGCAGCGTAAACGGCAATATCATTTTTTATGCATTTGGTTACCAACCGGCCAATTAAATGCCTGGTATCGATCTTTTTAAGCCCTCCAAAAATTAACGGGTGATGGGCAATGATGAGATGGTGTTTGTTTAGTATAGCTTCTTCAACCACTTCATCTGTTACATCAAGTGTGATGAGGGCACTGTTAACTTCTACAGAAGCATCTCCGATAATTAAACCTGCGTTGTCATAAGATTCTTGCAGGGGCAGTGGTGCAAATCGCTCAATAGCTTGTGTGATCTCTTTTATTTTCATATTGTAACTTATTCATTTAAAAACTGAACGTCCTTAATATCAAATTCTTTTTTATGGCCGTCAACAAATATCTGTAAGAAACCAAATTGTGAAACCCCAGTAATTTTCCCATAAAATTTCTGGCCGTTGCTTATAAAAGGGGCTAATATGTTGATTTTATAGAGCGACCTGAGGTAAAGCTCATCAATTTGATTTAGTTGACCGAAAATGAGCAGGTTATAAAATTTTTCAAACTGTTTACCGAGATATTGTAAAACTTCCTCCAGGTCGAAATCAGTTCCGGCATTCAGTTTAAGTGAAGTTGCATTGGGTAATTCTTCACTGAATTTTTCCTGATTTACATTCAGGCCAACTCCAACAACTGAATGATTCAGATTGTTTCCCGAAACTGCATTGCGCGAAAGAATCCCGGCAATTTTCAGCTTTCCGATATAAATGTCATTTGGCCATTTGATGCAGACATGCTGGTTGACCAAAAAAAATCTAACACATTCTTGCACTGCCAGCGAAACCACCTTATTGATCATAAACTGATCAGCAGCCTGCAAAAACTCCGGATACAGGATAAAGCTAACCAACAGGTTTTTACCGGATTCGCTTTCCCAGGTATTACCTGCCATTCCCGCCCCTCTTGTTTGATAACCGGCAAGTATGGCAGAACCCTCGGGAGGCTTATCTTCAAGTATCCAGTTTTCGGCTGCTATACTTGTTGATTCAACCTCTCTGAAACGCTTAATATTTTGGAGAAACGGCAACTTTTTCACATGAACATATTTTAAGCAGTTTGGTTTTTTAATGATAGGGCGAAAGTAGTATTTCCGGGCTAATCATTCTAAGGCATTGTTTTTGATTAACAGGAAAATCACCATAATCTTTCGAAGGTAGTCGCACTGGCTATTTTTGCAAATTAAAATGGCTATTTTTGCACCAATTTATTAAAATTACTAAATGACTGAGAATAAATCATTAAACGAAACGGACGAAATTTTAGATTCAATTATAAAAGGTATTCAGGAAAAAAAAGGTAAAAAGATTGTAAACCTGTATCTCGGTAAAATTGAAAATGCGGTATGTAAGAACTTTGTTATTTGTCATGGTGATTCAAACAGGCAGGTATCAGCAATTGCTGATTCGGTTCAGGATTTTGTAAAGAAAAACACTAACGAAAGACCCTGGCATAAAGAAGGCGAACAAAATTCCGACTGGATTTTGTTGGATTATGCAGATGTTGTTGTTCACATTTTTAAGGAAGAAACACGTAGGTTTTACAATATTGAAGGGTTATGGGCAGATGCAGAAATAGCTGAGATCAATCACTAAAAAAAAAGAGGCTTAACACAGAATGGCAAAAGAAAAAGATATCAATCAAAATACCAATCAGCCAAAAGAACAGAAAAAGGATTCTTTGAGGAACCTTTTAAATACCACGAAAAAGGGTGATGGAAAGAATAAATTCAACTTTTACTGGATTTACACCATCATTGCTTTCATTTTTATTTCACTTTTCTTTTTTGGTGGCGACAACCAGTCGAAAGAGATTAACTGGGGGGAGTTAAAAGATATGCTTGTTGACGGTGATGTAGAAAGGCTTGTTTTGATCAACAAAACCAAAGCAGAAATTTACATCAAACCCGACAAGCTTTCAAAAGCACGTCATCATGAACTTCCTGATGACAACAACAATAGCATCATGGGCACAACGCCGCATTATACTTATATTATTGGGTCGGTTGAAACTTTCGAGAAACGTGTTGAGGATGCTCAACAGGGCATGGCTGATCCTGTGTATATCACCAATGAATCCAGGCAGGACTGGGGCAGTTTATTGGGTTGGATTCTTCCGGTAGGTTTTATAATTCTTGCATGGATATTTATTATGCGTATGATGAGCCGTGGTGGTGCAGGTGGTGGCCAGATTTTTAGCATCGGAAAATCAAAAGCCCAGTTATTCGACAAAGACACACATGTAAAAATTACCTTTAAAGATGTTGCCGGACTTGAAGAAGCCAAAATGGAAGTGATGGAAATTGTGGATTTCCTCAAGAACCCAAATAAATACACTGAGCTTGGTGGCAAAATTCCAAAAGGAGCCCTGCTGGTAGGCCCTCCGGGTACGGGGAAAACCCTTTTGGCCAAATCAGTTGCCGGCGAGGCTGATGTACCGTTTTTCTCTATTTCAGGTTCCGATTTTGTAGAGATGTTTGTTGGTGTGGGTGCATCGCGTGTTCGGGATCTTTTTAGGCAAGCCAAAGATAAAGCACCATGTATCATATTTATTGATGAGATAGATGCCATAGGTAGGGCACGTGGAAGAAACCAAATGACCGGTGCAAATGATGAACGCGAAAACACACTCAACCAGTTGCTTACTGAAATGGATGGCTTTGGAACCAACGCCGGTGTAATTATCCTTGCGGCCACTAACCGCGCCGATGTGCTCGATCGTGCATTGCTCCGTGCCGGACGTTTCGACCGGCAAATCAGCGTCGAACTCCCTGATGTTGAGGAGCGAAAAGCCATTTTTCTTGTCCACCTCAAACCCATCAAGTTTGATGACAGTGTGGATGTTGAATTTTTGGCAAAACAAACACCCGGTTTCTCCGGAGCAGATATCGCCAATGTTTGTAACGAAGCTGCCCTGATTGGTGCCCGTAGTGGCAAAAAAGTTGTTGACAAGCAAGATTTTATGAGTGCCATCGACAGGATCATTGGCGGACTGGAAAAACGAAATAAGATCATCTCGCCACAGGAAAAAGAAACAATTGCGTATCATGAAGCCGGACACGCTGCTGTGAGTTGGTTGCTCGAGCATGCATCACCACTGGTTAAGGTTACCATCGTGCCGCGTGGAAAAGCACTGGGAGCAGCATGGTACCTGCCCGAAGAACGTCAAATAACTACTTTTGAACAGATGTTTGATGAGATGACTGCCACACTTGGTGGGAGAGCCTCAGAAGAGATCAACTTCGATGAGATTTCTACCGGGGCACTTAACGACCTTGAAAGGGTTACGAAACAGGCCTACGCAATGGTAACCTACTTCGGCCTAAATAAACGCATCGGTAATATCAGTTACTACGATTCAACAGGACAGCAGGAATATTCTTTCACCAAGCCTTACAGCGAAAAAACAGCACAAACCATTGATGAAGAGGTTCATAAACTTATTGAATCCGCATATCAGCGAGCTGTTAAATTACTGAAAAACAATAAAGACAAGGTGGATACTCTGGCAAAAGTACTCCTTGAAAAGGAAGTCATTTTCAGGGAAAACCTGGAAGAGATTTTTGGCAAACGAACTTTCGAGCGTGACATAGAACGTGAAAAAGAACGTGAAAAAGAAAAAGAACGCATGCGCAAAAAATTAAAACAGATCAAAGAAGAGTTGAACAAAGAGAAAGCGGAAAAAGCGGGTGAAAATGGTGGCGATGACAAAAATCATGAGGCTTCTGATGATTCCGGTAATGATCAGGCAAACAATAATGAGGCTATTGTAGAATCTAAAACCGATAATAAATAGTAAAGCGAATAAAAGCACAAACAATTGCTGCTGATGGAAGAATCTGCAACACGAGAAAAGGTTTATAAAAATATTCGGAATGCGTTGATCGAAAAAACAGATATCCCATTTCCGGATATTGATGCCGAATCGAAGGTGTTTAAAACAAATACCGAATCGTTAGATCTTACGCTTGCTCAGGAGTTTACAAAGATTGGCGGCAAGTTTGCGTATTGCGAAGATGAAGATGACATGGCCGAAAAGCTGAAATTTATTATCCAGGATAATAAAATGGATAATGTTTTCTGCTTTGAAGAATCACTGAAACCACTGCTTGAACAGCATGAAATTTCGTTTGAAGACAATGCAGCTAAATTGGTGGGAAAAGGCATTGGAATAACAACCTGTGAATTTTTAACAGCGAGAACCGGTAGTGTTATTATTTCCTCGAGGCAGCTCAGTGGAAGACGCCTAAATGTCTTCCCCGAAATCCATGTGGTTGTGGCATCAACCAACCAATTGGTGGCTGATGTAAAAGAAGCCATGAGCCAACTCAAAGAGATATACAACAAAGGTTTTCCTTCATCAGTTTCGGTTATTTCGGGGCCCAGCCGAACCGCAGATATAGAAAAAACACTGGTTATGGGAGCACATGGGCCTAAAGATTTATATGTTTTACTTGTTGAAGCAGAAACTTAAAAAAAAAAGGAGGTAAAAATGAGTAACGACTGGACAAAAGTATATACAGTAACCAATATTCAAAAAGCAGAGTTGATTAAAGGCATGCTCAACGAATATGGCATAGAAGCAAATATCCTGAATAAACGAGATTCTGAAATTCCATCATTTGGCCCCATAGAACTCTATGTTTTAAGTGATAACCTTACAAAAGCCAAACAGCTCATCAATGAGCATAATCAACCCAAATAATTTTTGGTCGAGAACTTTTACAGGAGCAATATTTGTTATTGCTATTGTGGTTTCTATTATCATGAGTCCGCTGGTTTTTGCCGGTTTGTTTCTAATGGTTGCTATACTCACCGTACATGAGTTTTATTCGGTTATCAACGAATCAAAGTTAATCCGGGTGCAAAAACTAACAGGTATGTTAGCCACAGCGATAGTATATGCTTCTGTTACCCTGACCGGTTTTGGATTTCTTAACAAACAGTTTTTACTGATAAACCTGCTTTTTCCTGTTTTTATCTTTATCATCGAACTCTACCGGAAAAGTGATTCACCGATTAGCAATATTGGTTTTACCCTGCTTGGAATTATTTATGCCGGTTTGCCTTATGCACTCCTTAGCCTTTTGTATAATCAGCCAATACCTGGTATTGGCAACACTCCGGGTTTGCTGCTGGGATTTTTCATATTGACCTGGTCAAACGATACGTTTGCCTATTTAAGTGGAATGGCTTTCGGAAAGCATCATCTTTTTCCGCGTATTTCTCCTAAAAAAACCTGGGAGGGAGCCATTGGAGGATTCATTATAAGCATGACTGCTGCCTGGATTCTTTCTATGTACTACCCTGAAATTGGAGTAATACATTGGTTGGCCGTTGCCGGGATCGTTATAATTTTCGGTACTTTTGGCGACCTGACAGAGTCGATGTTTAAACGAAGTTTGAAAATCAAAGACTCCGGAAACATACTTCCGGGACACGGCGGGATGCTCGACAGGTTTGATGCAGTCTTGTTTGCAGCACCAGCTGTATTCATTTATGTAAACATGATTTAATTTTTTGCGATGAAAATCCATAAGGAAGGCACTTCAACAATTATTATAATATTTTTGTTGCTCTCGTTATCCCTGTTTTTTATTAACTATTTCAATCCCGGGCAAACAATTATCCACTTCACGCTTTATTTCATTTCACTTGGATTTTTTATATTTATACTGCGGTTTTTCAGAAATCCTGACAGACCCGTTACACCCGATGAATCGGTGCTGATTTGCCCTGCCGATGGTAAAGTGGTTGTTATTGAGGATGTTGTAGAAGATGAATATTTTGGGGATAAACGCTTGCAGGTTTCTATTTTTATGTCGCCAAACAATGTGCATAAAAACTGGTATCCAACCTCGGGAAAAATTAATTATTACCGGCATCACCCCGGAAAGTTCCTTGTTGCCTGGCACCCTAAATCTTCGTCGCTGAATGAGCGCACTACAGTTGTTATCGAACGGGATAATGGCACCGAAATACTAATCAGGCAAATTGCCGGTGCAGTGGCTCAACGCATTTCCTGCTATGCCAATGAAGGAAAAACAATCAGGCAGGGTGATGAACTGGGCTTTATTAAATTTGGTTCCAGGGTAGATTTATTTCTGCCGACAGGCACAAAAATCGAGGTTACAAAAAATCAGATAGTTCAAGGTTGCACCGACATTATAGCTACCTGGTAAAAATATACTCATAATCCTTCCGAATTAAACCGGCTTCTTTTAAGTCAGAAAACGGAACTTTCACAGTGGCAGTTCCGCAATAGTAAGCACCAAGCTCGTAAGCCTCATAATAAAAAACCATATTTTCAGGCTCTATAGCAAAAAGTTTAAATGATCCGTTGGCCGTAGGTTCATTATTAAAGCAATCTTCGGGATTTTTAAAATTCGCTTTTAATAAGTCATTCATTTTTGCCCATCCGGTTGAATCATCCAGATTGATAACATCCAGGAAATGTATAAATTTACCACGCTCAATATC
>CAYNDN010000104.1:0-1493 GCA_964395075.1 uncultured Lentimicrobiaceae bacterium
AACCGGCATAACCTATTCGAATGCCGGTAGTTATGATGTTTCGCTAACCATAAACAACAATAACGGTGACACATCAACACTGGTCATGGTGGACTATATCCACGTATTAAATACCTTTAATATGGCAAATCAAACGCACACAGTTTTCGATGCACTCCTCTATGATTCCGGAGGAAAAGATGACAACTACCAGGATAACGAAGACTATGTGATGACCTTTTTACCAGCGATTTCCAATGCTAAGGTAAATGTTTCTTTCCTTGAATTTGATGTTGAAGATCACTCCAATTGCAACTATGACTGGCTTAAGATTTATGATGGAAATTCAACCTCAGCCTCACTAATTGGAACATTTTGTGGCACCGATCTTCCTGGCAACTTCACAGCATCAAATCCTGAAGGTGCTCTTACTTTTGAATTCCACTCGGACATCAGTGTTACAAAGCCCGGTTGGAAAGCTCAATTAAACTGTCAGGGGCAACAAACAATTCAACTCGATGAGGGCTGGTGTGGCATTTCGATTTTCCTGGAGCCTGCAAACAGCAACGTTGAAAACATTTTGGCATCTGTTGGTGAGCATTTGGAAATATTGATTGGAGAATCAGGTATTTACCAGCCTTCAGCCGGAATTAATACGTTGGGCAACTGGAATAAAAACGAAGGTTACATCATAAAAATGAATGACGCTGCTAATCTAAATATTTCAGGAATCTATAAACAAAATAATAGTATAAGTCTCGATTCGGGATGGAATCATTTACCGGTCATTTCAAATCAACCTATACAAACCAATGAATTCGAGGAGGACATGTCAGGTTCACTGATACTGATCAAAGAAATTGCAGGTACACTTACCTACTGGCCTGAAATGGAAATTTACACCTTGCTAAATTTGCAACCTGGTGTTGCCTACCTCGTTTATCTTAATGCTCCGACAAACTATTCATTTGATCAATTTGAATAATTCAGTTCCACAAATGGAAGATATTTCCAGATTTTAAACACCAAAACCTTAACCTGCCAGTTTTTAATCAACCTGCATAAAAAATAAATTCACATTGAACCATAATTTATCAACAATTCCAAATAAATACATAACCACCTTTAAAACAAATACTTAAATCCCCGCTGGATTATCACTGTAACTATCCTCATGGAAAATGTTAAAAATTGCTAATGAAAAAACACAATACAATATCCTTAATGAAAGTTAAATAATCATTACTTTTAACTTGGAATAGTTTTTGAATTTTCCAATAAAGTTTTGAATAAGGGGACAATTTTACTACTATAACTTACTAATTCACAAAACTATGGAACCACGCAAAAATTTAGATTTGTTGTTGGGGGTATCACTTTTATTGGCTGTTGCTTTATTGGTGTTCGAATGGTATGTTTGGTTGATCGTTCCGGGATTGATAATTTCAGCCGGAATTTTATCCAATAAATTTGCAGCATTACTGGCCAACGCACTCCGCACTATCGGAAACCAA
>CAYNDN010000104.1:1503-4764 GCA_964395075.1 uncultured Lentimicrobiaceae bacterium
AGTATTTGTTTCCATTGTGTTTCTTCTGGTTTTACTTCCTTTTGTAATTGCACAAGGTATAATTACCAAATCCTAAACCCACTATAAAAAGTGAGGGCACAAAAAAAGCCGTATGACCTAAGTCGTACGGCTTTCATATTTTAATGCGTCAGTGATTATTCCGAAATCACTTCGAATTTCACTTCTGCTTTGATCTCTTTATAAAGATTAACTTTAGCCACATATTCTCCTACTTCCTTAATGGCATCTCCATCAACTTCAATTTTCTTCCTGTCAATTTCGTAGCCTTTTTCCTTAAGAGCATCAGCAATCTGGATGGCATTTACCGATCCAAAGATCTTTCCTGAGGTTCCTACTTTGGCTCCAATGGTCAGCGATACTTTTTCAAGAAGTTTTGATGTGGTTTCTGCTTCAGCGCGCAATTTATCTTCTTTAAATGATTTCTGACGCTGTACTTCGGCCAGTATCTTCTTGTTGGTTTCATTTGCCATGATTGCCATTCCTTTAGGAATAAGGTAATTTCTGGCATAACCCGGCTTTACACTTACAACATCATTTTCGTATCCGAGATTCAGAATATCCTGTTTTAATATAATTTCCATAGTTTGTGTCTCCTATTTTAATAAGTCAGCAACATAAGGTAACAAAGAAAGATGCCTAGCACGTTTAATAGCCTGGGCAACTTTTTTCTGGTATTTCGTGGAAGTACCGGTAATCCTGCGAGGTAGGATTTTACCTTGTTCGTTCACAAACTTCATCAGGAAGTCAGCGTCTTTGTAATCGATGTATTTGATGCCTGCTTTTTTAAAGCGGCAATATTTCTTCTTTTTTACGTCAACCGCGATGGGTGTGAGGTATTTTATTTCTGAATTTTGTTGTGCCATTGTTTTGCGATTTTAAATTACCAATTTTAATTTTCTGCTGTGGTTTCAGCTTCTTTTGCTTTTGCCCTTTTCTTTTCGTTGTAAGCAACAGCGTGCTTATCCAATTTCACGGTGAGAAAACGCATAACGCGTTCGTCACGTTTCAGCGCAAGCTCTAATTCAGCAATCAATTCGCTTTCGGCTCTGTACTCGTAGAGGTGATAAAAGCCGGTTGATTTCTTCTGGATCGGGTACGCCAGTTTACGCATCCCCCAGTTTTCTTCGTGGACGATCTCAGCGCCCTTGCCCTTCAGGTATTCCTGATACTTTTTTACCGTTTCCTTCATCTGTTCATCAGACAAAACGGGAGTTAAAATGAAAACGGTTTCATACTGGTTTAACATGTTGAATTTGTTTAAATTAAAAACCTATTAATAAACTTTTTTCAAAAGTGGGCGCAAAGATAAAAACATTCTTGAAAACGATTTGCTTTCCCGTGATTGAATTTTTGAATTATTGATATTCTTTAGAAAAGTATAGTTAACAAAAGTTAATTATGTTAAATGTCGTATTTTTTATGGTAATTGTCGTATTTTTGTGGAAAATCTATTAGCATGAATAAATACATCAGATTAGCATGAATAAATACATCAGAAAGGACAGCTTCAACAAATTGCTCGTCAAAGAAGATGCAATCCCGCTTATTTACACTACACGTCAGGGGATTAGCTTTGATTTTTTTAAAGAAATCCTCAATCATATACCATTAAAACTTGCCGAATGGGGTAAGTTTCTTAATCTCTCCGAACGCACCATGCAACGCTACAAAAAAGAAAACAAGCACTTTGAGTCAATCTATGCCGAAAAAATCCTCGAAATCACATTGCTTTATCAGGCCGGCGAAGAAACATTTGGCTCCCGGGATCGGTTTGATCAATGGCTTAATATTGAAAGCACAGCACTTGGTGGTGTTAAACCCAAAAGCCTGCTCGATAGTACTTTTGGCATCAACCTCATTAAAGAAGAACTCATCAGGCTGGAGCACGGCGTAATCTCATGATTGTTTACAGGATTTGCAATTCCAGATACGCTGGTGACATTTCAGGCCGGGGTGCTGAAAAAGCAGGTGGCAGATGGAATCAACGGGGCTATCCTATGCTGTACACCTGCCAATCGCGTGCCCTGGCAGCAATGGAACTCGCCGTGCATATCACATTGAGCACAATCCAGCACGACTATAAAATGCTTACAATTCAATTACCTGAAACCCCGATTTATAGTCTTCCGGAGGAAGAATTACCCGCGGACTGGAAACAATTTCCTTTTCCAATTTCCACACAAACTATTGGAACAAACTGGTTAATAGAAAACAAATACCTGATTTTGAGCGTACCTTCGGTAGTTATTGATGGGGACTTCAACTTCCTTATAAACCCTTACCATCAGCTTTTTAAAGAAATCAAAGTTCTGGAAATCAAAACTTTTGAATTTGATACCCGGCTCACAAATTAGACACAGTTGTTGGGAGATTTCCGAAATTGATGCAGATTTGGTAATTTTGCACATCTCATGCAAAGCCTCAACAGATGAAAAACTCATTTCTTTTTCTTTTCCTGATATTAGCTTCTTCGATAACAATCCATGCGCAAAATCTTTCCACCAGAAGTTTCACCAACAACGATCTTGGATCAGATCCAAATACCCTTCAGGTAAATGGAAATCATATCATTGTTGATTTATCAGCTTTAGACGGAGCAGAAATCTACAGGGCAACGCTAGATCCTTATCAAAAACCGGAACGCTATTTTGAAATGCAGGAAGAGTGGTGGGTGGTTTCAGAAGCCAGCCGAACATCTTACGTAATAGTCTCAGCAACTCAGGATACCATAAAATTGAGACCTCCGAGATACCTGACATTTGATGCCACAGCTGCTGTTCAAAATGCCACGACTTTCGGCGAGTTAATCCTTACAATCCACGAAGATGGCCAGGGTATTGGGGAAACCATTTCTTTGGATGTTTTATGTAATTTGCCTGCTCCAGAACCTGTTGAGCAAGTAACAAATGCCTATGCACGTTTTGAGAAAGGGCAAACCATGATCACATTTTCGGAGGTTAATCCCATCTGCGAATCACAAACCTGGACGCAAGGCGAATACGTGGATGCATTGGAAAATGTTTATATGCATGATGTTTCACCAAAAACCAGGTACAGAATTTACCGGTCAAATCACCAAATTACTGCAATCGATGATATCATCAATGCTGAAATGATTGATGAAATCATGCCGATGAGTGGCTGGAATTACCGGTCCAAACTCGCTGATTCCGAAACCATCTACACCTTTCCGTCCGATCAAATGGAACTATCATTACCTGGCACCGGATTTTATGTGCA
>CAYNDN010000104.1:4774-8258 GCA_964395075.1 uncultured Lentimicrobiaceae bacterium
TATTACATTAGCCATGTTGTTAATGGTGCTGAGGATTTCTCTCAAATTATTCAGGGCGACAATACAACCGGTAATGTAACGGAAGAGCCCGGAGAGGGCATGGTGATCAAATGGAAGCAGGAACAAATTACCAATGGCTGGTACTGGTGGCCCGACAGAAATCCATTATTAAAATATTATGTAAGGTGGGAAGCCCCACCCTACTGGAATTTACCATCCAGTGGCTTCAATTACAGGGTTGGTTTACCAAATGAGGAATTCCAGGTGAATCATCCCATGCTTGAAATTTGCCCACATGCCTGGGGAGGAACATTTGATGGTGCTTACGATTGGTGGAGTTTTGAACAGGGAGGTGTACTGCTTACCCAAACACATTTACATTACAATTCCTACACAGCATTCAATGAGTATATGTGCACCCTGAAGCCATGGGATGAAGGAACAGTTCAACCTTTTTATCAGGCAAGAACTTCTGCTTTTGTTTATGATTTTCTGGTTGATGAATACAACATCGACACCAACCAGATTATCATGACAGGTGGCTCGATGGGTGGCGCTGCGGGACATCTTTGGGCTATGCGTAATGCAGAAATGTTTTCGTACATCCTGGCGATCGTTGGCAACAATATTCCGGATGAGGATCCATGCTGCATCCTTGAGTTTGAATCCTGGGGTGGATATGGTAAAGTAGATTGGGCACTACCATTCACCAACCTTCAAATGGAAAGATTTGGCCATATCCCCGTTTATCCGGAAGATAACTACAATGTATGGGATTATTATGATAATACCTTGTGGTTGGAAGAAAACCCGGCGGTTGAAACACCCTTTATTTCATATTCCAACTCTGTGGACGATCCTGCCATTGGTTGGGTTCAGGCATGGAAAACGGCCAATACCATGCATGATACAAAGCGATCTCAAGTATTTGCCTGGGGGGCTTCCGGACATTACTGGCCATTGGCATGGGAAGATATCACAACCCGAAAAGACCAATCAGTGCCTGCTTTTACGAACTGCTCGCTGGATGATGAACTGGGTGAAGAACCATGGATGGCAACTGAAGGCCAACGGAATCAATTCCTGCGTTGGGATTCAGCAAACATAGTTGATGAACCTAATACGTGGGAAATTGACCTGTGGCTGGATGATTTAGCACCGGAGATATCATGCACTGTAGATATTACACCCAGAAGGTTGCAGGCATTTGAAATCAATCCATTAACTGACTATTTCTGGGAAATAACAGGAGGCTTTGGTATAGAAAATGGTTTTGTGCAGTCCGACACCAATGGCTTATTAACAGTGGAAGAAATTGTTGTTTCCGAAACTTTAAAACGCTTGAAAATAGAACCTTATGGCGTTGGGTTTGAGGAAAAGCTGAACGAAACCAAAATCTCTGCATTTCCAAATCCATTTCAAAACCAAACAACCATCCGTTTTATTTCGCATAGCCAAAACCCTGCTGTTGTTCGGATTTATAATGCCCAATCCCAATTGGTTTTCACAAAAGAAATTGAAAATTATAAAGATCAATCGTTTGATTTGACCTGGGATGGTAAAAACCTACAGGGCATTCCAACCCCAAAAGGCCTTTATTTCATTAACATAGTGAATCAAGAGTTCTCAACATCCACAAGGATTTTAAAGCTTTAAAACCCATAAGCAGTAAACCCGCCGTCCACACCCAAACACTGTCCAGTGATATAGGAAGCTGCAGGCATAGCCAGAAAGGCAACTGCAGAAGCAACTTCTTCAGGTTTTCCAATTCGATGCATGGGAGTCCGATCGAGCACCGAGGTGAGATAGTCCAAATCTGTAAGTACCTGTTTAGCCAGGGGAGTTTCGATATACCATGGCGCAACAGCATTTACCCTGATGCCATCCTGCGCCCACTCGCAAGCCAGGTTTTTGGTCATTTGTACCATGGCAGCTTTTGTTATCCCATATACAGCCCCGGTTTTTAAACTGGTTAATCCCGCCACGGAAGAAACATTTACAATTGATGGGTTTTCAGCATTTTTGAGGAAAGGGTAGAGCTTTCTGGATAAATCGAAAGCTGATTTTAAATTTGTTTGGATAAGAAATTCTATCTCCTCATCAGTAAATTCATGGGATTTCTTCCTGATGTTTGTACCGACATTATTTACAAGAATATCCAGTTTCCCCCATTTTGAAATCACTTTTGAAATCAGGACTTCGCGCTCCGCAGGCATTGATACATCAGTTGCAATCCCATTAATCCTGTCATTATACACACTAAATCCGGCCATCACTTCGGCAAGCGTTTCTTTATTTCTTCCAACAAGAAATACGGCTGCGCCCAATTCCAAAAACTCTTTTGCAACAGCCTTACCAATACCTTTTGTAGCACCTGTAATCAGGGCATTTTTTCCTTCAAGTGTCCACTTCATATCTTACAAATTTTTTAATCTTTATCAGCAAATGTAAAACTTTTGATATGGTTTTATTTTTTTTGAATTCTATTGTTGCTAACAAAATCAACATTTTGCCAGCCTGAATTTTACAAAATTTAAGTTTTTATAAATTTTGTATCTGAACAGAGCAAACACATATCTGTTTAATATATAGAATAAATAATTAAACAGAATTTCAAATGAATGTAGATTTTTTGCTTGAGAAAAACATATTGCCCGATGCAATGATTCGACCTGCAATCCGCAAGCGGTTAAGAAATACCATTCGCAGAGAAAAGCAGCCTACTCCGGAACTTCAGGAAAAGCAATACAACCAATTGATTGATGAGTTAAAAGCATCACCCATTGCCATCAACACCACAGATGCCAACGAACAGCATTATGAGGTTCCTGCCGAATTTTATAAGATTGTACTCGGCCCGTGGCTCAAATACAGTTCCGGCTACTGGGACGACAATACCACCACACTGCAGGATTCAGAGGAAAAAATGTTAAAGCTTACTATTCAGCGTGTAGAAATAAATGATGGCAACAACATCCTTGATGTGGGTTGTGGCTGGGGATCGTTTTCATTATACGCAGCTCAAAAGTTTCCCGGAAAAAGTTTTACTGCGGTTTCAAACAGCAATTCGCAGAGAGCATTTATTGAAGCCGAAGCTGAAAAAAGAAACCTCAAGAATTTAAAGGTCATCACATCTGATATCAATGACTTTGATCCTGATCAGAAGTTTGATCGAATTGTTTCGGTTGAAATGTTTGAGCATGTGCGCAATTACCAGAAGCTTTTAAAAAAAATCCATTCATGGCTGGTTCCGGAAGGGAAATTGTTTGTGCATATTTTCAACCATAAAAAATACGCCTACAAATTTGAAGTGGATCGTAAGTCGGATTGGATGGCACGTCACTTTTTTACGGGGGGTATGATGCCCAGCGATGACTTACTTTTCAAATTTTCAGAAGGGTTCAAAAAAGCGGGCCACTGGAATGTTAGCGGGGTACATTACAGCAAAACACTCGAGGCCTGGTTAAAGAAAATGGATCAAAAC
>CAYNDN010000104.1:8268-11181 GCA_964395075.1 uncultured Lentimicrobiaceae bacterium
TATCATGGAAATATTCATGAACACCTATGGCGAGGATGCCAAAAAATTCTGGGTGTACTGGCGCATATTTTTCATGGCTTGCTCCGAAACTTTCAGAATGAGAAATGGTAATGAATGGCAGGTGAGCCACTATCTTTTTGAAAAGAAATAGCATGGAAAAAGTTGCCATAATTGGATCGGGCATTGCCGGCATGGCTGCGGCCTGGCTGCTCAACAAGGAATTCGACATAACCGTATTTGAAAAAAACAACTATGTGGGTGGCCACACAAACACCTTTACTGTAAATGAAAATGGCCGCGACATTCCAATAGACACGGGATTCATCGTTTTTAACAAACAGAATTATCCCAATCTTTTGAAATTATTCAACACACTCAACGTGTTATACAAACCGACAAACATGTCGTTTAGCGTGCAGCACAAACCTGAAAAACTGGAATTTAACGGCTCCGGTTTCAATGGAATTTTCGGGCAGCGCCGCAACCTGCTCAGGCCAAGGTTTTACAAAATGCTATCGGACATTGTACGGTTTAATAAAGAAAGTGTTGCAGTGCTGGATGAGCCGCGATACAATGATTACACAATCAATGATTACACGCGTGAAAATGGCTTTGGTGATGATTTCATGGAAAAGTACCTGCTCCCGATGAACTCCGCGATCTGGTCAACGCCCCCTGAAAAAAGTCTCGATTTTCCAATGGTTGCGCTAGTACGTTTTTTTAAGAATCACGGTTTACTTGGCGTTAACTCTCATTTTCAGTGGTTCACCGTTGAAAATGGCAGCCAGGCCTACAAGGAAAAATTGACTGCTTCATTTCGCGATAAGATCATCACCAATGCAGAAATCCAATCCGTTCAAAAACTGGATGGAAAAGTTATTGTAAGAAACAAAGCAGGAAAAGCCCGGAAATTTGATAAAGTTTTGCTTGCAGTTCATGGTGACCAGGCACTAAAAATGCTTGCCTCTCCTGATCAAATACAAAAAGACTTGTTATCAAAGTTTGCATATCAGCCAAACAAAGTTACCCTTCACACCGATGCATCCGTAATGCCACTCAGGAAAAGGGTCTGGTCGGCATGGAATTACCGGATTGAAGGCAAGAATGGCAGCTACAAAACTTCAACGGTTTATAATATGAACATCTTACAGGGTTTACCCACCAATACGGATTATTTGCTTTCGGTGAACGACCCGGGGAATATTAATCCCGAAAAAGTGGTGATGGAAACCTGGTACGACCACCCCATTTTTGACCTGGAGGCCATCAAAGCGCAACCGCGGCTTTCTGAGCTAAACAATGACGGGCAAATCTATTTCTGCGGGAGTTATTTTGGATATGGGTTTCATGAGGATGCATTGAAATCGGGAATTGCTGCCGCAGAAAAATTAGCAGGTAAAAAGTTATGGAACTAAGGAGCAGACTTTACAGATGCATGATCACACACAAGCGGGAAAAGCCCAAACCCAACGGCTTTGCCTATCGCATTTTTATGTTCCTGATTGACGTGGATGAAATCGATTATCTGTCGCGGAAATATTCATTGATAAGTCACAACAGATTCAACTTGTTCGGTTTTTATGACAAAGATCATTTTAAGAAAAAGAACAAAAATAATAATCAGCCACTCCGGGAAAAACTAACCGATTATCTAAAATCGCAAAATATCAACTTTATCCCAACCAGAATAGCGTTGTTAACCAACCTACGTATTTTGGGCTATGTTTTTAATCCGGTTTCATTTTACTATCTCTATGATGAAAATGACAAAGTAAAATATGTCCTCGCAGAGGTTTCAAATACTTTTGGCGAAATGAAATTTTATCTTTTGGAGAATTTCAAAAACGGATTTTTTCATGAATTCCATGATAAATATTTCTACATCTCGCCTTTCACGCGTCCCGACGATAGGCTGGAGCTCAAGGTAGGCTTACCTGATAAAAACTTCAGCATCATGGTTGACGATATCAAAGGTGATGAAAAACCGGTGAGGGCAGCCATCTCAGCTAAAGAAAGAAAATTTACCAACAGAAACCTTTTATGGTACTTTTTCAGATTTCCTTTGATCACCATCCAGATTATTGGCCTCATCCACTGGCAAGCTCTAAAGCTTTGGTTAAAAGGTGTGAAATTTTACAGAAAAGATGAAAATAAAGAGTTTCAGCGCGAAATGTATTTTGCAAATTCTGATTAAGCTTTTATTTTAGCATCAACTTAACAACCAAACCTATATATTATGGCAAAAGGAATTTATCAAAAGCTTGTGCTTAGGATGTTGCACAAAATGCAATCAGGCACATTATATTTATCACTCCCTGATTCTTCAAAAATCAAGATTGGCGGCGAAGCTGGCCCCGTGGCAGATATGGCCATAAACGATCCTGCATTTTTCAGGCAGGTGGTGCTTTATGGCGATGTTGGCCTTGGTGAAGCGTATATGGAGAAACGCTGGGACACCAAAAACCTTACAAACCTGATATCATGGTTTATCCAAAACCTTGAACACCTGCCTTCCTTGTCAGGAGCCAAAAAAGTATTTTCACCACACAATCTGCTCAAGATTTCCAACAGGGTTTTACATATACTCAAGCCAAATTCACTCAAAGGTTCAAGGCTGAACATTTCAAAGCATTATGATTTGAGCAATGAATTTTTCAAGAATTTCCTGGATAACAGCATGACCTACTCAAGTGCGTTTTTTACTCAGCCAGAGCAATCGCTTGAGCAGGCTCAAAGCGAAAAATATGAGCAGCTTTGCCTTAGCACCGGCATTAACCAAAACGACCACGTGCTTGAGATTGGCTGTGGCTGGGGCGGTTTTGCTGAACATGCAGCCAAAAAATACGGATGTAAAGTTACAGGCGTAACCATTTCGAAAGAGCAATTTGAGTTTGCCAGAGCCCGCATCCTCAG
>CAYNDN010000105.1:0-11033 GCA_964395075.1 uncultured Lentimicrobiaceae bacterium
CGGCATAAGTCAGCGCAAGGGTAACTGCATCATCCCAGGGCTGCCGGTTTTTGGGCGAATACACAGCGATGTGCGGTGCTTTATGCAGTTTTACTTCATCCATATTTATTTCCGGACTGCTGATCTCGGCAATGATCTGCGAAGCCTGCACATCGGCAATTATCTCATAAGAAACCCCGCGAATCACCAGTTCACTTTCAATCTGATCGTGATATCGGCACATAAAACTCCCCCCACGATAATTGAGCAGCCAACTCACTTCAACATCGCGTTCCAGCACCCAGTATGCTATTCCATAGGCTTTTAAATGATTTTTCTGGGTGTTATCCATCTGGATGAGTAGGTATGCCGCCTGGCTTTGCATAACGGCAGTAAAAATCAGGAATAGTATAAGAAATTTTTTCATGTTTAGTCAGTTTCAGGTTGCAAAAGTAACGTACAAATCAGGTTCGGCCAAATAAAGCGAAACCCGAATTGTACGCTACTAATAATGATCAAACTCTATGAATATTGCATTGTTTTCGTGAAAGAATCATCTGCTGCACAGGTGTGTCGCTCCAATCCCTGCCTCACCTGCTCACAAGGCCACGTTAGCCTGCAACAATAACCCATCATTCCGTTATCCATTATTCCAAAAACCAGTACTTCTCCACCTTTTTCCTGCGCTCCGCTCTACGCGCTTTGCACTCCAATACTCCATTTCTCCACCATCCCATCACTTCACCTTAATCCTTTCCTATCTCTTAATATTCTCGAGATGACGATCCTTCTTGGAACTGTAGATATCGTTGATGGTAATGATGATACCGGATTCCTCCACATCACCAAAGTTTTCATTTAATGCAGTTCCGAAAAAGCGCATGGTTGAAGACAGGTTCATATAGGCATTGACCAGAGGGGGGATATTTTCATTTCGGCTGCGCACAAACTGTTGCAAAAACTTATAGTTCTCTTCATAATTTGACCCGGTAAAGATTGCTTCAAAAACGGACTCATCAGTCTCAAGTAAAACGGGTTCATGAGGCGAAACAAGTTTATCAGGATCCGGAAAAAATCGGGTGAGGAAGTACACAATGGCTTCACGGGCCAAAAGATCGGTGTGGCGATACATGGTTATTTTTCCGAAAAGGTATTTCACTTCAGGGTTTTCGAGCACCAGCGCACCCAGGCCATCCCACAAATTATCGAGGGAGTAAAGCCCCTTGCGCATATTTCGCATGGGCTGATATTCGGGCTGAACAAATGACCTGCCCAACTCAATGGTTACAGGAATATAATCCCTGACAAATTGCTGTGAATATCCAAATAATTTGGAGGTTGGAGTCTTCACCTGACCATTGCCATCAATTTCGAGTTCCGAACAATGCTTGAAACGGTACCCACCAACAATCTCTTCATCTTCAGGGTTCCACACAATCAACTGCCCAAATGGATTATCTCCAACATCGTAGGCATCAATATCGGCATCCTTGCCTGTTCCGCCGCCGGCAGCCCTGAAAGTTACTTCACGCAACCTGCCGATTTCCTTTAAAGTTTCAGGCGAATTGTTGGCATCCACGATGTAAATCTCGTTTTTACCGAAATTTGTGTACCTGACAAACCTGTCATTATTGAGCTCCTTTTTCAGTATGTCCCTGTAAATGGCGGGAATAATTTCTTTCATCTCCTTAAAATATAAAACCCCGTATTTTGAACCGCATATTATTAAAAATCAGGTTGTTCACCACGACCCAGTGCATAAACATGATCTTTTAGTTTCTGAGCCCACCCGGCATGCGTATGCCGCTTATCAAACGTATCAATTGGTATCAAATTTCCAAAGGTAATATTTATCGTTTTATCTTTTTGTTTGTACATCTCATCCACGAGATACAGCATCTCAATATTTGCCTTTATGCCCAGCCGTTTACGCCAGTTGGCCAGGTTGTAAAAGAAATTTGTGTTTCGGCCTGATACGTGCACTGGTAATATATCGCGTTTGTATTTGATAGATCGGGTTAGAAAAGTTTTTTTCCATTCAAGATCCACAATTTCACTGTTGTTTTTTCTGGAAACCAATCCGGCCGGGAAATACAATAACATGATATTGGATGCAAAAGTTTGATTGAAAATCCGGATGTTTTCGGCATTGCTTCCGTGCTTGTTGATGGGGATAAAAAGCTGTTTCAGGTTGGGGAGGTTCATGAGCAGGTCGTTTACCGGAAAGAGAAAATCTGTCCTCACCTTTCCTATCTCGCTCATCAGTGCCAAACCATCAAGTCCCCCAAGGGGATGGTTAGCAGCAAGGAGTTGATTGCCTGATTTGGGAACTTTTTCAATACCATGAGTCTTAATCCGTGCACCAAATTCATGGAGAATCTTACCGGCAAAATCAACACCATATTCATTTCTGTTACGCCAGATAGCCTTATTCAGTTCTGCTTGGTGAATCACCCTTTTCAGGTATGAAAACACAAAACGGGGCATTACTTTAGCAAGACCAGGGTTTTTGTCGGAAAAAACCTTTTCGAGGTCTATGAAATTTTCGGTAATTACTACCGGTTTATTGTTGTCCTGATTATCCGGCATAGCCATCATCTTATTGATCCACAAAAATAAAGAATATCAACTTAGCATTTGAATATTTGATGAATAATGCCCAAAATAGGCAAGCCAAAACCAAATAGGGAATTACTTTTTATAGCGTGTAACATATTTTAGCTTGTCCAGGTTGTCAGGCAAAATTTCTAAAAAATCTAAAAATTCCCCGATTCCAAAACCATTTTCAGCAGCTAAAATTTCTGCCAATCCTTTGCTAAGGCTTACCTGTCATGATTTTCGTGGGCCATCAATTCAATTTTGTGGTGGTAGAAAGTGGAAAAAGTTATCAACATTGTGGTATTTTGTGGTGTTTTTCGCATTATATTTGGCCTTCAAAACACAAATCGTGGTAAACCTGAATTCGACATACGAATGTAAATTGGACAACAAAGGCCGTGTTATGCTTCCCGGGAAGTTGAAAGAGGAGCTTGCCGAAGCATTGCCCAACGGGTTTATCCTGAAAAGAAGTGTTTTTAGCCGTTGCATCGAATTGTGGCCAAAGGAGGAGTGGGATCAGGAACTTATAAAGATCAATAAACTAAACAAGTATGATCCGGACAATGTAAAGTTTATCCGCAGGTTTCTGGCCGGAGTAAAGGCAGTAGAGGTTGACGGAACAGGAAGAATAAACATCCCGAACGAACTGATCGCTTTTGCAGGAATTACCAAATCAATCGTATTTACTCCACAAATCAGCATCCTTGAAATATGGGATAAAGAAAAATACGAACAGGAAGTTGGCTTTGGCGATGACGGGAATGAATACTTTGGCAACCTCGCTCAAAAAGTGATGGGTAGTAAAAAAACGGAAACCGAATAATCATGTACCATCTGCCCGTTTTACTCGAGGAAAGCATTGAAGGCCTCAACATTAAGGCGGACGGCACTTATGTGGATGTAACTTTTGGCGGTGGCGGCCATTCGAAAGCGATCATTGATAAACTGAAAAATGGCAGGCTCATCGCATTCGATCAGGACAAAGATGCATTAGGCAACAAAATCAACAACAGCAAATTCACATTGGTCAACCATAATTTCAGGTATTTGAAGAATTTTTTGAAATATCACGAAGCACTTCCGGTAGATGGAATTCTTGCCGACCTCGGTGTAAGTTCACACCAGTTTGATGAGGGAAGCCGCGGCTTTTCCATGCGCTATGATGGTAACCTGGATATGCGCATGAATACCGGCCAAAAGAAATCTGCGGTTAGCGTATTGCAGGATTTCCCTGAAGAGCAGCTTATAACGATATTCAAAAATTATGGCGAACTGCCCAATGCCCGCGCCATTAGCAAGGCCATCTGCAACCAGCGCAAAGTGAAGCCAATCAAAACCTTCAAAGATCTGGAAGCTGCAACCGGCAGATTTACCCAACGCGGAAAAGAGAAAAAATTCTTTGCCAAAGTGCTGCAAGCCCTGCGCATCGAGATTAACGATGAACTGGAAGCCCTGAAAGAGATGTTGCAACAATCTGCCGAAGTTTTAAAAGATGGCGGAAGGCTTGTGGTGATTAGCTATCATTCGTTGGAAGACAGGCTGGTTAAGAACTTCATCAAGACCGGAAACTTTGATGGCAAACATGAAAAAGATTTTTTCGGAAATCCGCAACTGATCTTCGAACAGGTAAACAAAAAACCAATTGTTCCAACTGAGGAGGAGTTAATAATAAACAACCGCTCCAGAAGTGCGCGGTTAAGAATTGCAACCAAATTAAAACCCCAACAATCATGACAAAACAAACCAACAAAATCAAGCCCAAACCAAAACCCAAAAGCGAACCCAAAAAGAGCAGGGTCAGCAAAAAACATAACCGCATACTGCGCAATGCCCACGATGCGCTTGATGGTGGTTATCTGCGCAAAGGAAACATTGCTGCTAAAGTCAGGTTCATCCTGTTCCTGGCAGCTTTGGGGCTCATCTACATAGCAAACAACCACTT
Source organism: uncultured Lentimicrobiaceae bacterium (assembly GCA_964395075.1). Lineage (GTDB taxonomy): Bacteria > Bacteroidota > Bacteroidia > Bacteroidales > 4484-276 > SABY01. The sequence continues at coordinate 4,520 of CAYNDN010000105.1, forward strand.
TGCTGAGAAAAAGATTCGCGAGATCGACAGACTGAGAACTGCAAACAAGGAGCTGAGCTTTGATTATCTGCGGATGAAAACGCAGCTCAACGAAAAAAAGCGGGCGTCTTATCTCGCTGAACAACTCAAACCTTATGGCATAAAACCATCGGTTAAACCGCCACAAAAATTGATCGTCAATCCCAAAATCGATTAAGCCATGAGTCAGTCAAAGAAAAAATCCAAAACCACAGGACCCGGTAAAGAAAGCATGGTAAGAACCTATCTGGTTTTTATTATTCTGTTTTTGTTCGGTGTCGGAATTGTTATTAAAGCAGCCCATATCCAGATTTTCGAAGGCCCGGTTTTAAATGAGCGTGCCGAAAAGATGGAATACAAATACAGCGATACAGAAGCCATGCGCGGCAACATTTATGCTGCAGACGGCAATATACTGGCCACCTCAATCCCCATTTTCGAAATTCGCTTTGACGCGGCGTCTCCGCATATCTCCAATAAATTGTTCAACGACAGTGTATCACACCTGGCGTATTACTTATCAAAGATTTTTGGCGACCGCACCAACTGGGGCTACAAGCAATACCTCATCAATGCCAGAAAAACTGGTAACCGCTACCTCGCCATCCAAAAAAATGTAACTTACGATCAGCTTTCCTCGTTGAAAGATTTTCCCATTTTCAATCGTGGAAACATCAAAGGCGGACTGATTGCCGAGCGTCAGATCAAACGTGAATATCCATTCGGTATCCTGGCAAAACGCACAATCGGATACGCCCGGGTCAATAAGAAAGATTCAATACTGGTGGGGCTTGAAGGATACTTTGATGATTACCTCCGCGGAATGCCCGGCAGACAACTCAGGCAGCGGATGGCCAACAAAGCCTGGCGACCGGTTTACAGCGAAAATGATATCGAACCCAAAAACGGACAGGATGTAATTACAACCATCGATACTTACCTGCAGGATGTTGCCGAAAATGCCCTCATGAAACAACTGATAAGCCACAATGCCGAAAAAGGAACCGTGGTTTTGATGGAAGTTAAAACCGGTGAGATCAAAGCCATCGCCAACCTTGTCCACAACAAAAAAGACAACACCTACACCGAAACCTACAACCTGGCCGTGGGCGAAGCCTTTGAGCCCGGCTCTACCTTTAAGATTGCATCGCTGATGATTGCCATGGAAGATGGTACACTGAGCAAAACAGATTCGGTAGAGATTGGTGATGGCTGGACCATGTTTCACGGTAAAACCATGAAAGATTCGCACCTGATTGATGCTGACGGCTGGCTCACCCCCGAGGAATGCCTGGTGTTTAGCTCCAATGTAGGTGTTTCAAAGATTATTTACGACAACTATACGGGCAGAGAATGGGATTTTTATAACGGATTAAAAGCCATGTTCCCCCTTGAAGCAACAGGCATTGAAATACACGGCGAACCTGCTCCAGGATTAAAAAACCCAGACAACAGACACTGGTCGAAAGTAACGTTGCCGTGGATGTCGATTGGTTATGAAATGACGGTTACACCACTTCAAATGCTCACCTTTTACAATGCCATCGCCAACAATGGCACCATGGTAAAACCCCAACTGGTAAAATACATCGGTGAGGCGGGTAGGATGAAAGAGGAATTCGAACCCGAAATCCTCAAAAAATCCTTATGTTCCGAATCAACACTTGCACTGGCCAGGCAATACCTCGAAGGCGTGGTAGAATATGGAACCGCAACCAACATTAAAAACGACATTTACAAAATTGCAGGTAAAACAGGTACGGCAAAAGTGAACGAAAATGGTGTTTACATTCCCAAGTACAATGCTTCGTTTGCAGGTTATTTCCCGGCGTCCAACCCAAAATATTCATGCATCGTAGTGATTTACCGCCCCAACGAAGGCCACTATTACGCAACCCAGGTGGCCGCTCCTGTTTTCAAGGAAATTGCAGATATCGTATATGCCAATGAAATCGATATCCACCCTGAAAACACGCCGGAAATTCATGAGATGACTGCAGCCAGCACATATATCCCAAAGGTAGATTTTGAAAGTGACAGCAGCTCGTCTTTTAAAGATTTCATAACCAGAAAAACCATACCTAATGTACGTGGCATGGGCGCCAAGGATGCCATTTACATGCTTGAGAACATGGGGCTGGTTGTTCGTGTTAAAGGCCGTGGTCTGGTAAAAAAGCAGTCGCTTGATCCGGGTTACGTTTTCAGAAAAGGCGATCATATTTATTTGAATCTCGAAATATAAACCGTTGAAAAACCTCACCGAAATATTATCACATGTTAAAGTTCTGAAATCTTCAGGTGAAAAAGATTTCGAAATCAACAAAATCACCTTCGATTCGAGGAATGCAGATCAGGGCGATCTTTTTGTTGCCGTAAAAGGTACCCGCGTTGATGGCCATCAATACATCGAAACAGCAATAAAAAACGGAGCTTCGGTTGTGGTTTGTGAAACTTTACCGGCAGAATTATCGTCAGACGTACTTTTCATACAGGTTGAAAATTCCGCCAAAGCGCTGGGGCTGATGGCTTCGGCATATTACGACCACCCTTCAAACGAAATGAAGGTGATCGGGGTAACGGGAACAAACGGTAAAACCACAACGGTATATCTGCTTTACCAGCTCTACAAATTGTTGGGTTATAAAGCCGGATTGCTTTCAACCATCGAAAATCGTATTGGGGACAATGTCATCAAATCTACACATACAACGGCTGATGCCCTGCAGATAAACAGGAACCTCGCTGCAATGGCTGATGCCGGATGCGATTATTGCTTCATGGAAATTAGCTCGCATGCCATTGAGCAGGAAAGAACTGCTGGACTGAGGATTTTCGGAGCAATTTTTTCTAATATCACCCACGACCACCTGGATTATCACGGCACCTTTGATAAGTACATCAAAGCCAAAAAGAAACTTTTTGATGAGTTGCCAAAAGACGCCTTTGCGCTGGTAAATGCTGATGATAAACATGCAGGTATAATGCTGCAAAATACCAGTGCCAAAAAAAACAGCTACAGCCTGAAGAATGTTTCAGATTTCAAGGGAAAGGTTTTGGAAAATCTTTTTGAAGGATTGCATTTACGCATCAATCGCACCGATGTATGGACCCGGCTGGTTGGTAGTTTCAACGCGTATAACATCATGGCTGTTTATGCTGCCGCAAGCCTTGAAGGACAAAAACCTGATGAAGTACTTTTGAATATCAGCAGGCTGGAACCCGTGGAGGGGCGATTTGAGGTTGTCCAATCCAATGCGGATATCATAGCCATTGTGGATTATGCCCACACGCCGGATGCCCTTAAAAATGTACTAACCACAATTAATAATGTGCGTTCAGGAAGCGAACATTTGCTGACGATCATTGGTGCAGGTGGAAACCGCGATAAAGAAAAACGTCCGAAGCTGGCAAAAATCGCCTGTAATTATAGCGACCGTGTGATCCTTACCGCTGATAATCCACGGGATGAAGATCCGGAGGAAATCATCAATGATATGGATTCGGGTCTGGATAGCGATTGCAGGAGGAAGACCGTAAAAATCACTGATCGCAGAGAAGCCATAAAAACGGCCTGCATGATCTCCGTAAAAGGAGACATCATACTGGTTGCCGGCAAAGGCCACGAAACTTATCAGGAAGTGAAAGGTGTTCGTCATCATTTTGACGACAGGGAAATTTTAAAAGCGTGTTTAAACAATTTATAAACCGCTATTCAACAGGATAGATGCTGTATTACCTATTTGCATATCTGGAACAAAACTTTGAACTGCCGGGCACTGGCATGTTCCAATATATTTCATTCCGTGCCGGGATGGCTGTGATCACTTCACTGATCATCTCATTGCTTTTCGGAAAGCGCCTGATCAACTATCTAAAAAAGAAGCAGGTAGGCGAAAGCATCCGCGACCTGGGGCTGGAGGGCCAGATGGAAAAGCAGGGCACCCCAACCATGGGCGGACTGATTATTCTTGGCGCAATCCTCATCCCTACATTACTTTTTGCAAAACTGGAAAATATTTATGTGATCATTATACTGATCACCACCATATGGCTGGGATTTATCGGATTTATCGACGACTATATTAAAGTGTTCAGGAAAGATAAAAAGGGACTGGCCGGGAAATTTAAGATGCTGGGGCAGATCGTACTAGGCATTTTTGTGGGTTTGATGATGTATTTCAGCCCGGATATAGTGATACGCGAGAAACTTACCGATCAATCAGTGATCGATCAGGCAGAAAGTTTTGATGGGGCAAGCAGAGACAATGCCCTTTTGCTCTTTAACCCTGAACCGGTAAAATCCACCAAGTCAACCATTCCCTTTTTCAAAAACAACGAATTCAATTACGCATACTTTGTTTCGTGGTTGGGCAAAGGTTACGAAAAATGGACATTTTTGGTGTTTATCCCGGCGGTCATACTCATCATAGCCGCTGTGTCAAACGGTGCCAATCTCACGGATGGGATGGATGGTCTGGCAACCGGAACATCGGCCATCATCGGAACCACGCTGGCCGTTTTTGCCTACGTTTCAGGCAATATTTTCTTTGCCAACTACCTCAATATCATGTACATTCCGGATACCGGCGAGCTGGTAATTTTTATCAGTGCCTTTGTGGGAGCATGCATCGGATTTTTGTGGTACAACTCTTTCCCGGCACAGGTTTTTATGGGCGATACCGGGTCGCTCGCAATTGGCGGAATCATTGCTGTATTTGCTATCATGCTTCGCAAGGAATTGCTCATCCCAATCCTCTGCGGAATATTCCTGGTAGAAAATCTTTCAGTGGTGATGCAGGTGAGCTATTTCAAATACACACGCAAAAAATTTGGTGAAGGAAGACGCATTTTCAAAATGTCGCCACTCCATCACCACTATCAGATTAAAGGATATCCCGAACCGAAAATCGTGCTGCGGTTTTTCATTGTCGGGATCATGTTGGCAGTGTTTTCCGTGATCACTTTAAAGATCAGGTAAGGGGGAGCTATTTTGGCCAAAATGATTACCATACTTGGAGGAGGTGAAAGTGGAACCGGGGCAGCACTGCTGGCAAAAAAGAAAGGTTTTGAGGTATTTCTTTCGGATCAGGGAAAAATTAAACAACAGTATAAAAAAGTTCTTTCACAGTTTGATATCGACTTCGAAGAAGGCACCCACACTGTAAGCCGGATTTTGCATGCAGATGAGGTAATCAAAAGCCCCGGTATTCCTGAAACGGCACCATTGATTCGGCAAATAAAATACATGTGCATTCCCCTGATTTCGGAAATTGAATTTGCAGGCCGCTATACCCATGCCAAGAAGATATGCATCACCGGGTCAAATGGAAAAACTACCACTACCCTGCTCACATATCATATCCTGAAAAATGCCGGTTTGGATGCAGGCCTTGGCGGGAATGTGGGCAAGAGTATGGCCTGGCTGCTTAGCGAAAGGGATTATGATTTTCTGGTTCTGGAGATCAGCAGTTTCCAGTTGGATGATATGTATGCGTTTAAAGCTGAGATCGCGATGCTGCTGAACATCACACCGGATCATCTCGACAGGTACGATCACGATTTTGAAAAATATGCTGACGCCAAATTCAGGATCACCCAAAACCAAACCCCCGAAGATTTCCTTGTTTTTGGTTGGGACGATGAAACCATCAGAAGAAAATTAGCGAAGTCGGGAGGTGTAGCAAAACAAATTCCGTTTTCACTGGAAAGCCCCGGATTCGGCGAGGGTGCTTACTTAGAAAAGGATCAAAAGGATTACAAAAAAGATAAACTAATAATCAACATAAAGCGACAAAAAATGGTAATGACTTTAAAAGAAATGGCTTTGAGTGGCAGACACAATGCTTACAATTCGATGGCTGGAGCCATAGCAGCGAGGCTGATCGACATACGAAAAGCCCGCATCAAGGAAAGTCTGGCCGATTTCCAGGGTGTGGAGCACAGATTAGAATATGTAGCATCAGTACGAGGCATCGAATTTATCAACGATTCCAAAGCTACAAACATCAACTCCACCTGGTATGCACTGGAGAATGCTGAGCGGCCAGTAATCTGGATTTGTGGAGGTCAGGACAAAGGAAACGACTATGATGCACTTTTGCAAATGGTTGATGAAAAAGTGAAAGCCATCATCTGCCTCGGGGTGGACAATTCACAAATTATTGAAGCCTTTTCAAATTCATGCCCTGCCATTTATGAAACACAAAGCATGGAGGCTGCGGTTAAGATGTCGTATAAACTGGGAGTAAAAGGTGATACCGTTTTGCTTTCGCCGGCATGTGCCAGCTTCGACCTGTTTAAAAATTATGAAGACCGTGGTGATCAGTTTAAGTATCATGTGGTAAACCTGTAAAATTCAGAGTTGTAAAATATTTTATGAACCTTAAAAACCTACATATCAATATCATCTGTTTTTCAATCATATTATCATTAACCCTTAAAACATCAACAAAATGATTTCCAAACACATTAAAGGCGACAAAGTGATCTGGCTGCT